>CARDEQ010000237.1:0-501 GCA_948958005.1 uncultured Clostridia bacterium | reverse complement strand
TAGGGACAACGGACCACCGGAGGGAAATCCCCCTACAAACAAGGAAAGAGAGGTACAATGACGAAAAATACCAGCACCACTATGACCCGGCGAATCGGAAGCACAGTTTTCAAAGTGAATATTTTTACAAAAGAGGATGGAGCGGATACGATGGAGGACAAAATTTTACGGCTAATCCGGCGTGAAGGGTTGGCATCACCTCTTCATATCTGAAGCCTCCTGTGTCTGTAACTATTCCAGTTAATGCACAGGTCCCAATAGCTTTATCCATTTCTATCCCTAAGCTGTCTAATACTATTAATAAAACTTGTGCACATGCAGGAGATGTCGGCTCTACAAAATTATAATCTGCAAACATTGTGTTTGTTCCATGATGGTCAATTGATATTTTTACTTTAGCATTTTCGTAATATTCTTCAAAACCTTTTAATCTCTTAATATCTGTGCAATCTAAAGATATTCCTAAATCATAAGCAAAATCTTTTCTTCCCTCTGCTTTTA
>CARDEQ010000236.1:0-525 GCA_948958005.1 uncultured Clostridia bacterium | reverse complement strand
ACCAAATCTAAACACAGCACCAGTAATACAATCAGCAGCATTCTCAAGTAAAACAACAAATTCACTAACATTCACAGCAAAAGCAACAGACGCAGAAAATGATAAATTGACATATACATTATATACAGGCGTACCTGGAGGCTATTGGACCTTAAAACAGACATTATCAAATCAAACAGCTGGAGACACGGTAACACTAACAGCAAGTGGACTGTCCGTGTACACAGACTATTACTGGAAAATAGATGTATCTGATAGTAAGTTATCCAGTAGTACGGGAACAAAGCCAATACTTCGTCAACTGATACTGGAAAATGTTACGTGTGCGGTAAAGATGCTAGGATTGAGGACTATCAACATTGGGTTATAGAACAACACTTTTGTTACATAACTCTGTTTAGTCCGTGTGGGCACAAGGAAGAGGCTGGCAACTTCGTCAAATGCTCCGACTGTGACCGGCGGTGGTATAATATATCAAAAATGCGAGCACGGGTACGCAGGCACAGAAGAACATTGCGTTCACGG
>CARDEQ010000235.1:0-576 GCA_948958005.1 uncultured Clostridia bacterium | reverse complement strand
GGAACGCCGTATTTTTGCAGATTTTCTATATGTTTCTCCAGATTGGCAATGCCCTTTTCCAAAGCTTCCATATTTTTCTCATTTAAATTTGCTTTTGCCACTCCTCCGTTATATTTCAATGCACGGACGGTTGCAACAAGCACGACTGCATCCGGTTTTAGGCCGGAAAGCCGGCATTTAATGTCAAAAAATTTCTCCGCGCCCAAATCCGCGCCAAACCCCGCCTCTGTAATACAGTAATCCGCCATTTTTAAAGCAGTCTTTGTAGCACGCACGCTGTTACAGCCATGAGCAATATTGGCAAAAGGCCCACCATGAACCAAAACAGGAGTATGCTCTAAGGTCTGAACCATATTGGGAAGCATAGCATCATTTAATAAGGCCGCCATTGCGCCTACGGCATTTAAATCCCTGGCAGTTACAGGTTTCCCATTCATATCATATGCAACGATAATGCGGGCAAGCCGTTTCTTTAAATCCTCCATATCCTCGGCAAGACATAAAACCGCCATAATTTCCGACGCCACGGTTATGACAAAATGGTCTTCCCGTACCACGCCGTCGGTTTTATTTCCC
>CARDEQ010000234.1:0-622 GCA_948958005.1 uncultured Clostridia bacterium | reverse complement strand
GAAAAAGAGCAAATAAGACAAATTGCAAGAGAAAGAAACTTAAAAGTAGCAAACAAACCAGATAGTGAAGACATCTGCTTTGTACCAGATGGAAATTACAAAAAATTTTTAGAAAATAATTCAGAAATAAAACCAAAACAAGGAAATATAGTAAACAAAAAAGGAAAAATTTTAGGAAAACATACAGGTTTATACAATTACACAATAGGACAAAGAAAAGGCTTAGGAATTTCAAATTCAGTACCACTTTTTGTATTAGGTTTTAATAAAGAAAAAAATGAAGTAATAGTAGGAGAACAAAAAGAATTATATCAAAAAGAAATAACAGTAACAGATATAAACTTGTTGCTAGTAGATGAAATAAAAGAAGAAATGGAAGTAGAAGTAAAAACAAGATACTCAGCAAAACAAGCAAAAGCAAAAATAACAAAAGATGCAGACAAAATAAAAGTAATATTTGACGATCCACAAAGAGCAATAACACCAGGACAATCAGCTGTATTTTATATAGGAGACACTGTACTAGGAGGAGGAAAAATATTATAATTTAAAAGAAGAACATGTATTTGTAAATTTAGGAAAACTTTTGGTGAATTGAAAAAGTAAATTTTGTTTGTAAAAC
>CARDEQ010000233.1:0-662 GCA_948958005.1 uncultured Clostridia bacterium | reverse complement strand
TCTTTTATTCTATATGAATTTCCATTAATATTTATAATATGAGAATGATGCAAAAGTTTGTCTAATATAGCGTTTGCAAGAGTTACATCTCCAAATATTTCGTGCCATTTACCAAATGGCTTATTTGTAGTTATTATTGTAGAATGATTTTCATATCTTTTATTTATTAGCTGAAATAACATATTTGCACCTTCATTACCTATTGGTAAAAATTCCATTTCATCTATAATTAGAACTTTATATTTAGAATAATGGTTTAGCCTATTCATAAATTTATTTTCTGAATTTGCTTTCTTTAAATTTGATATTAAATCATTGCAATTTTAAATTGTTTGTCATATACTTTTCTTTTCATAAACTTTCCACATTTCATTAATTCACTTAACTTGGTGTCTAGTTTATTATACCATATCCACCTAATTCGCTTAATTTTGTGTCTAGTTTTTCTTGACTATTCCAATCCAAGCCTAATTTTTACTGTCTAACTTTTTGGTTTCAGTACATTTCGCAAATTCTAGAATTATTGTTTTTTTACATTGCAAATTCTTGTAAATTCAAAATTTTTCCGCTCCGTAGAATTTAACTGCACGCAACTTAATGCACAGAATCGAGACCGTGTATACAATGTTCTCCGCTGCCCTGGATAGCCGTGCTCGCACGGA
>CARDEQ010000232.1:0-750 GCA_948958005.1 uncultured Clostridia bacterium | reverse complement strand
TGCGGAGCGAAAGGGTCTAGGGAAGGTTCAACGAGCTCGTCAACAGTAGTTTGTAACAGATGTGATGGAGTGGGTCGGTAATACATGCTCCCACGGGGTACGGCCAAGAACACAGATTTTGCGATCATGGGTATACAGGACAACATGATTAATTATAGGTGACTTGTTCGCCATTTTGTTCACGATATCTCTACCATATTTAATGGGATGTGGGGACAGTGATATCAATCCTAGAGAACTACAACTAGATAAGGGAAAGCTCGGTAACCGATTAACATGTATCTATATGCTCTAGTTTGTAGAGCAGGATGGCGATAGCAAATGACCTTTTAGACAAATGGACAGAGTTTTTATTAATACAAAAGCTCCGTCCATTTGTCTACAGAAAAAGTACAAATTTAAAGCAAATAGTAAAATTTTAAGAAACTTTGCAGAGGAAAAATGCATACTAGAAAGTACATCACAAAGATGAATAAAAGCTAATCATAATATGGCACTCAGAGCAAGTAATATAAATAGTTGCAAGTAGATGGTTAGTGTCGAAAATATCAAAAGGTTTCTGTAAATTTAATAGAACGAGGTTATCGTAAAAGTAGTGCAAATAAAAATCCTTTCGTGATAAAATAAAAAAATCAAGGAGGGATTTTTTCTATGGGAAAAAAAGTAGAAAAAGAAAAAAATGAAATAGTAGAGGAATTTTTTAGAAAGAATAATCCAAAGAACATTAAATCAATGAGTGATATGTATGCA
>CARDEQ010000231.1:0-751 GCA_948958005.1 uncultured Clostridia bacterium | reverse complement strand
TATATAAACTAAGACTTGCATATTTGTAAAATCTTTAATTTATGTTCATATTGTAGCATATTTAGAAGATTTTTTCAACTTATTATTTGCAGTTATTTTTCTCTTTTAAAATCAATTCTAGGATTTTCTTTTTAGATGTATCATTAATATTTAAACCTTTAATTTTTTCTATCAATAAAGTTGCATGAAAGTCTGCAACTCTATTTTCAAGTTCTTTTTTATCCGCTTCTAACTCTGGAAGATTTACAAAAACTTTCATGCTCCTTCTCCTCATTACAGTATATTATAAATACTTTATTATATTAATACAATGTAATGATTTTGAAGTGTTTTTGAAATGTTATAACTGCAAACTTAGTGTTTACGCAGGAAAGCATTCATAAGAAATGCCTGAAACACATAAAAGGTCAAGCCTTTTAGATTATTAATTTTGATTTTTACTATTAACTTTTTAATAAATGTACCTTGCATGGTATTTTTCTTATTTCAGTTTTTTCTAACTAATTTTATTCGCTTTCGTTTTTCTTTCCTCTAGATAATTTCTTTTTATCTAATTTATTAGAATCTAGATATTTATAACTTAAAGCATTTTTATCACTAATAACAGATTCTCCCAAACTTTTTTCTATATCTTCCCTTGCAACTTTTGCAGCATGACCACCCATTTTGGCAACTTTTCTATTTTCATCTAATCCATAAGGTTTATGCTTTTTTGCAAGTTCACGAGTTGCTATTTCTCCTAAATCTGTTA
>CARDEQ010000230.1:0-786 GCA_948958005.1 uncultured Clostridia bacterium | reverse complement strand
AAGAGCTCGCAAATGATTTAAAAACTGTTTATAAGGCAACTACGGAAGAAATAGCATATACTAATCTACTAGAGCTAGAAGAAAAATGGAAGAGTAAATATCCAGGAGCAATACAAAGTTGGATAGACAATTGGGAAGTACTTTCAGTATTTTTCAAATTTTCAGCAGAGATAAGAAAAATAATGTATACAACAAATGCAATAGAAAGCTTAAATAGTACATATAAAAGGATTAATCGTAACAGAAATGTATTTCGAACAGATATGTCACTATTAAAAGTTCTATATTTATCAACATTAAAAGCGGAGAAAAAATGGTCCGTTAGGACACAAAATTGGGATTTATGTTTGTCTCAATTTAGAATTATGTATGAAGGCAGAATCTAATTTTAAGACCTAAAATAATAGGCTTAAGAAAATAAAATTCTTAAGCTCTATTAAATTTACACAACTTTTTCTAAAAGATTGATTTTTTAGAAAAATATAGCTAAAATAAAATTAGTTATTAAAATATTAATTTTTTTCAAGTTATCAATCGGAAGGAAATCCGATTTACACAACTTTTACGATAGTCTCGAAATATTATAATCGCATTCTTCTGATAAAAGTCTTGCTTTTAAATTTTCTTTTTCTATTCTTTTATTTTGTATTTTTACCATCTCTGGTAAATCAATCATTTTTCCTGTAACAGTTTTATATTTATTTGCTATTGTTATTTTTGTATATTTACTTTCTTCTACTTTTTCTGGAACTTCAACATTTTTTATCTCTTTATTTTCTATTATTC
>CARDEQ010000229.1:0-809 GCA_948958005.1 uncultured Clostridia bacterium | reverse complement strand
CTCTCCAGACAAACTCAGGGAACTATCCTCCATGTCATACCGCTTGATAAACTCTCAAAGTATGGAATATCTACCCTGAACGTCAGCTATTTTGTAAACGGCGTTCGCTATATTGGAAGATACCTGACAGAAAAGGATATCGACCACATGCGTACCGGCGACACGGTGACGATTCAGTATCAGCCCTCCCGGCCCGGCCGTTCAGCGATTATGGAGTTGAATGAGCCGTCCGTGATTGCGGACATTGCCCTGCTTTCGGGACGAGTATGCCTGGGCTCCTTTGCCATGAGCCTGGTTCTGATGTCCATCATCGACGGGGGACTTTTCTGAGTCCCCACCACATCCGGGATTAGCGCAGTTGGTAGCGCACGTGCTTTGGGAGCATGGGGTCGGGAGTTCGAGCCTCCCATCTCGGACCAGTAGGACGCATGGGGATGCGTTCTAATATACCGGCGCATGCCGGAATGTTCTCTGCGGAGAAGACTGCGGAGGCTGCTTCGCGGGCAGGGCCGGCCCCAAGGGAGGCCGGCCGCCCGTGGGGCACTACAAAAGAAGGAGGTTTCTATGAAGCATAGCCAGTTTGCCGGAAGCTGCCGCTTTATGTGGAACCGCATGCTTACGGACATCAACGCAGGCTACGAGGCCGGAGAAAAATATTCCTGCCCAACCCCGGCAAAGTACAAGAAGGTTCCCGGGCTGGAGTGGCTCAAAGAGATATTGCTGCCCGAATTGTGGCAACCTCATGGACAGAGACCATCAGGCGGCAATTAACATAGATAAGGAGGGCTTCCGCCTCTTTTGTGAGGAAC
>CARDEQ010000228.1:0-945 GCA_948958005.1 uncultured Clostridia bacterium | reverse complement strand
GAGTTCCGAATTTCCTGCATAAGCAAGTTTATAACATTCTCCTCATCAAGCTCTATATAGTTTATTCCGAGCCTGTATTTCTCCAAATAATTTCTTTATTTTCTTTACTGTATTTTCTAGCAAATATATTTCTTCCCCATATAATAAATATATGGGGTTTAAAACTTCATTTTTCAACTCTTTTTCTAAGTTCTCACTTGTCATTTTGCCTCCTATAATTTTTGTGCAAATTTTGCTGAATGTGCATGGCAGATTGCAATTGCCATACTATCAGTAGTATCGTCAAGTTTTGGTAATT
This sequence comes from uncultured Clostridia bacterium, assembly GCA_948958005.1. GTDB lineage: Bacteria > Bacillota > Clostridia > TANB77 > CAG-508 > JAAWPK01. The sequence continues at coordinate 647 of CARDEQ010000228.1, read as the reverse complement.
CATTAACCTTTAATATTGTTTTTACCATTTTTTGAACTTGAACCTTATCTGCCCTTCCATAACCGTACTACTGCTTGCTTTACTTGAAGTGGTGTATATTCATATGTTGGAATCCCTCTTTGACAACCTACAACTAAGATAACTCCCCTTGCCTGCGCAACATTTATAGCAGTTTTTGCATTATTATTGAAAAACAATTCTTCAACAGAGATTGCATCTGGCAAATAATTATCTATTATTGCATTTAAGTCATTAAAAATCTCATTTAATCTAAGAGGAAATGACATTTTTGCAGGTGTTTTAATTGCTCCACTAGCAATTAGTTTAAAAGTATTTCCAATATAATCAATTATACTATAACCCGTTATACCGATAGCCTGGGTCTATGCCTAGTATTCTCAAAATTTCGTCACATCCTTAATATAATTCTAAACACTTCTGCCACACTCCAGCCCTGTGCTGTTGTACCTTTTGAAGCAAATGGCGCTTTTGTATCATATATTTCACCTATACTTCCTATTACTCCATCCCTATCAAGTGCCTCTAAGAAAGTATTTTCTGTATTTTCACAAAATTTTTCTATCTTTTCCATTAATTTTTGTTTTTTAGTTTTATTTTTTTCAGTCTCTTTCATGTTCTTAAGTGCA
>CARDEQ010000227.1:0-1046 GCA_948958005.1 uncultured Clostridia bacterium | reverse complement strand
GAACTCCAGGTAGAATTTGCTTTCTCATTTTTACCTCCAAATAAAATATTTGCTGAGATTAATCGCTTTCCTTATCTAAGGAGTATGTTTATATTATCACAAGATATAATTTATGTCAAGCTAAGCATTATTCTTACTTCTATTTGCTCTTTCTCTTTCTTTTGAGTCTAATATTTTCTTTCTTAGACGTATATTCTGTGGTGTTACCTCTACTAATTCGTCGTCTTGTATAAATTCTATTGCTTTTTCTAGTGACATTTGAAGTGGTGGAACTAGACGTAATGCATCATCTGAGCCTGAGGCTCTTGTATTTGTTAAATGTTTTTCTTTACATACATTTATTGCCAAATCTTCACCTCTAGAGTTTAAGCCAACAATCATTCCTTCATATACCTCTACACCTGGTCCTATAAATAATTCTCCCTTATCTTGTGCATTGTATAATCCGTAAGTTACAGCTTTTCCATTTTCAAATGCAACAATTGTTCCACGGCTTCTTGCTGTAATTTCACCTTTGAATGGCTCATAACTATCAAAAATATGGTTCATTGTTCCATTACCTTTTGTATCTGTCATAAATTCTGAGCGGTATCCAATTAAGCCTCTTGCAGGTATCCTAAATTCAATCTTTGTATGTCCATCCTCTGCTGGCTCCATGTTTGACATTTCAGCCTTTCTCTTACCTAATTTTTCAATAACGTTTCCAACAAATTCGTCTGGAACATTTACAACTAATCTTTCAATTGGCTCACATTTCACACCATTTACTTCTTTAATAATAACCTTAGGACGAGAAACTAAAAGTTCAAATCCTTCTCTTCTCATAGTTTCAATTAATACTGATAAATGTAATTCTCCGGCGTCCTGCGACCTCAAAGCTATCTGGTGTCGCAGTTTCTGTAACTCTTAAACTAACATTTCTTTCAAGCTCTTTAAACAATCTATCTCTAATATGTCTTGATGTAACGAACTCTCCTTCTCTTCCAGCAAAAGGTCCATTATTTACACTAAATGTCATAGTAACAGTTGGTTCATCTATATCAACA
>CARDEQ010000226.1:0-1329 GCA_948958005.1 uncultured Clostridia bacterium | reverse complement strand
ACATTTAAAAAGGAAATCTTCCACTTCTTTCTCTGTTACTACATCTCTAGGCAGGTATTTTTCAAACCTATCATAATGTATATTATATTTTGGCTTTTGATTCGGTTTTTCTGCTGACATTATTTCTTCCAACTTATCTGTTGTAAGTTTTCCCTCTTGACTTAACTTTTTTAAATATATTGCTTGTGATTGCGAGGGTGTTGCATCATATTTTTTTATATAGCATAATAATAGATTTTGTTCTTCTTTAGACAAATAGGAAATTTCAACAGCTGGGCTAAAAGATATTTTACCTATATCGACCATATCTAATAACTCTTTTATTAGTTCTGTTAGCCTTATATATCTTTGAACTTGTCTGCCACTTTCTCCACTATCTTTTCCAACTACTTCTGCACTTACTAACTTCTCGCCAACTTGTCGAGAAGTTTCTTTTTTACCTTGATGACTTAATGCTTCCATTTTCATTTTGTATGCAAATGCTTTTTCTGATGGTAGTATCTTCTCTCTTTGAATATTGCTATCTACCATTATAATAGTAGCTTCTTCATCTGTCATTTCTCTAACAATAGCAGGTATTCCATCTAATCCTGCCTTTTTTGTTGCATAATTTCTTCTGTGTCCTGCTACCATTTCATAGCCACCATTTTGTTTTGGTCTTACTAAAATTGGCACTTTTACACCTATTTCTTTTATGCTTTCTACCATATTGTCCATTTCTTCATTGTCTGTTATTTTAAATGGATGATCTGGAAAATCTGTAATATCGTATGGATTTAATATTACTACTGTTTCAGCTTTTCCTTTATTTGTGCTAAATTTTAGTAACTCATCTACACTGGGTAGTTCTATCTCTGGTCTTTTCGCTATTCTTCAACACCTCCTCCGTAAAATTTTCATAAGCTACTGCTGGCTTACTTTTCTTGTCATAAGCATATATACTCTTGCCCTCTATCGTACTTTCGGCTGCTTTTACTCCCATAGGAATTACTGTGTTGTATATCTTTATTCTGCTTCCATAACTATTTCTTAATGTTTCTATTGTTGTCTTTGCTAAATTTGTTTTCATATCTGCAATGGTCAATAATATTCCATCTATTTTTAGTCTTGGATTTATCTGTACTCTCGTTTTATCTATTGTTTGTATTAACTGTGTCATTCCTTTAAGAGGTAAGTATTGAGCTTGAACTGGAATAATTACACTATCAGCTGTTGCAAGTGCGTTTATTGTAAGAAGTCCTAATGAAGGTCTACAATCAATTAAAATATAATCATAATCTTCTTTAACATTATCAATATATTGTTTCAATATATTTTCTTTGTTTATAT
>CARDEQ010000225.1:0-1364 GCA_948958005.1 uncultured Clostridia bacterium | reverse complement strand
AAAAAAATCTGACAAAGCTCTCCTAATTGATTTGCGATTAATACTTTTTTAGAAAGCCCTATACAAAATCTGCTAATCCCTTGTGACATATCCTCAAAGGTATGCTCTCTTTTAGTAAGTTCTTTTTCAATATCAATATAACGTACAATTGGTCCTGCAACTAACTGCGGAAATAGCGAAACATACGTTGCAAGCTTTATGATATTTTTTTGAGCTGGAACTTTTCCTTGATATACATCTATAATGTAACTTAATATTTGAAAAGTATAAAAAGAAATTCCTATTGGCAATGCTAAATTTAATAAGCTTATTTTTGAGGAAAATAAGTTATTTATATTTACAATGATAAAATCTGAATATTTGAATAATCCTAATGCTCCTAAACTTATAATAATGGATGATATTAAAAATATCTTCTTATGTTTTTTATATTTATCTATTAAAATTCCATGTATATATGCTGATAATATGGCACCAAGCATAATTAATATATAAATAGGCTCCCCATAAAAGTAAAATAATAGGGAGCTTATTAATAATATGCTGTTTTTATATTTTTTTGGTGTAATAAAATAAATTATTAATACACATGGTAGAAAATAGTATAAAAAGTTAATACTTGAAAAAAGCACTTTTCCCTCCTATATTTCTTCCGTTTTTTCTAATTCTTTTCCTACTTTACCACCTACTATGCTTTTGAATTCGTCATATACAGGGTTTCCCCATTCTTCACTTGACATTACTAAGAATATTACATCTCCATAATTTGTAATTCTAAGCTTTTCTGCTGAAACACATATCCATTTTCTCATGTCTATATTGTCCAGCATTTCTTTTTTCATTTCTTCAATGTTTGCATCTTTAGATACCTTTACCATTACTGCTGAATAAGCCTGTGCACTGATGAATGGCTCTGATACAATGACTGCCTCTACATTATTATTTGATTTTAAACCTGTTGCTGAAGAAAAAGCAAATTCATCTGTTATCTCTACTTCACGTACCTCTAGCCCTGGAAGTTTATCTTGAAGTTTTGTATTAATATTATTCATTACCTCCTGCATCTCCTGAGCAGTTTGTATTTTTACTCCTGTTTGAGCTCCCTGCTTGCCCTCTTTGTTTCCCATAATCATAACGATTGCTATAATAGCAGCAATAAGTATAACTGCTACTATTCCAATAATTATTTTTTTCATAAATGTTCTCCTTTTCTTTTTATAAAATAATATATTTGCATATTATCATACTTTTTATATTTTGTATAGTCCTTTTATAAATTTTCTTATTTACCTTAATTTTAATATTAAAATCCATTTTTAATTGGAGTTGAGTTTAGTTTTGTACAAAAATATGATAAAATATAA
>CARDEQ010000224.1:0-1368 GCA_948958005.1 uncultured Clostridia bacterium | reverse complement strand
AACAATATCATTTTTGGTACTCTCTTTCAATATTTATTTTTCAATTTACATGTGACATATCTATTTTAAACCTATATAAATAAAAATAATCTCATAAAAATATTTTTGAGTAATCACAGTAGAAAATGCCAAACGCCCACACTAGACATTGTCTTGTGTGAGCGTTTGGCTTCAGCATAACATTATGCACCCGTCCTCGCAAATATAGCTTGGTAGGTCTTTGCGTTATTTTCAACGAAAATTACCACTTCATCTACATATACATCTTGGTAGTCTTGAGGAATTGTTACAACATTGCTTGAAAGCTTTTTAGTTGCAATGATTTGCTTCCCATAATCCAGATATTGTATCATAACTATCTTGGAATTACTCGAAAGTTCGAAATCCAATTCCATTTGGTCGCTTTTGTATTCGTTTTCCTCGAGGTATTCTTTCTCAAGAGAAAATACTGCGATAGGAATGCTTCTGCTAAGACCAGAAATGGCTTTGCCAGACATCACATAATGTGGCGCACAGCTGAAAGTTACACCTTCATCCGTTTTTAGCTCAGTCTGATATTCAAACTTTTCATCGGAAAAAGTAAGGAATTTTACTTCCTCCTCTGAATTATCTACGCTGTCTGTCCGAAAGCAAGCAGTAAGAGATACCAGAGCAGTTACGAGAATGAGTACAATTGCCAATGCTTTTTTAATGATTGACCTCCAAAATCTTGAAAGTTGCTTACAAGATGGTACATTTGTTATATTTCGCTGTACCCACGAATACTAACTATATTATACAATAATTTTACATAATTTGCAAATTTTATCTTTTTTTAATCTTGATTCAGTTTGTGTAATACGAAAAAGATTTGCTGCAAGCTCTTCACTACCCATATTATCTAAGATATCCTCTCTATATCTTAGTCCTTTTCTTTTAGCAATGTCATCAGCTGTTTCTCCATTATATAAGCCTTTATATCCAGCATTATGAAATTTATCAAAATTTTTAACTCCTGCATTTTTAGCAGTTTGATTAAGTGAATAATTGCCTTTTCTAGTTAAATTCCTTTGATAAAATCTTTTTTCATCTTCTGTTAATTTACTATATTCCTTTTCGCTAATTTCTTGTTTTCTAGTTTGTACAGCAAAGTATGTTTGTGCAAGAGCAATAACCTTTTTTCTAGAATCTCCATTTTGTGCTATTAAATAGCAAGCTTAACGGGTTAATTCATAATCTTTAATTTCAACTTCTGCATTATTAGCACGTTTTGACAACTTACTGACATCAATAAAATGTTCAAACACACTAATATCACTATTTTGGCAAGAAGCAAAAACACATCCTTTGCTATTCTTATACACATAAATATAAAAAAAGAGAAGATGT
>CARDEQ010000223.1:1070-1519 GCA_948958005.1 uncultured Clostridia bacterium | reverse complement strand
ATTATAAAGGAGGGATTGAGGTATATATAGAAGAAATAGAAGGTAAAGCAGGGGGAATTTATTTTTCCATATACTCTTATTTAGAGTATATGGAAGAAAAGGTTAGTAGGATGGTAGGTAAAATAATACAGGATAAGAATTGAATACAAAAAAAGGAAGTGAAAAATTGAGGGGAAAAATAAATCAGTATTTTAGCAAGATGGGGAATGGGAAAAAGGGATTTCGTGCTATTTTTTTGCAGTTATTATTTGGTTAGTGCTTCTTTCTTTTCCATAAAAAGAGTAGTCGCAATAGATACTTCTGAAAATGATTTTGAAGTATATGGAATTAGTTCAGGAATGAGCATAAAAAAGGGGAGGTTGTATAGTTTTTGGGAATATGAGAAAATGCTAAGAAACTATGAAAAAGAGCAGCAAGGTCAATGAAAGGAAGGAGTAAGGAGGCTATTG
>CARDEQ010000223.1:0-1060 GCA_948958005.1 uncultured Clostridia bacterium | reverse complement strand
AAAAAAGGAAAAACTAAGTAAAAAATGTCACAGTTTATATTTTGATAAGAGTATACATAGTAAGATGTAACCATTTTCAGATATATGGGATATCTTCAGGAATGAGAGTAGAGGATAAAAAATATGAATAAAAAAAACAATCATTTTTTTGAAGGTAATATTTTCCATTTCTATTTGGATCATCATTGGAATTCTTCAATATTATTTTTTAATATATTTTACAGAGTATGTTATTTGGGATTTGGCTAAAAACACGAATTCTGGATATTTGTTAGGGCGTAAAATATCTGAGGAGGAATTAGAACAGGATTTAGAATTAGAAAGACATCCAGGATGTAAATATGGAAAAGGCTATTTATTAAAGAAATATAAAAGAGAGGGCTCCAATTTCTATGATCAATATGTAAGAGTAGAAAAGTATCTGCAAACAAAAAAGAAATCTTCTTTTCGGATAATTCATACTCGTGAAAGAGATGTAGAAGTATATGGAATTCAGGAAGGAACAGGACTGGAAGAAGCAAGACAAATCTTATATCAAAGGGGATATATAAAGATGAAACGATGTTCCTTTCATTATGGAGTTTATAGAATAGTACGGTGGTTGCTTGCAGTGCATGAAGCTAATTTGTTAAACTAATTTGAGAAAAAAGATAAAATAACTACATTTTTTTATTGAATATTTATAATAGAAGTGGTATAATTTACCTATTTTATAGTAAAATGATATAATTCTAAAAAGAAAACAGGACAGCTTCAGGAAGGACAAAACCAACCAAAAGAAAAAAAGAAATAGGAGAGCTGCCCTTGGGAAATAAGAGGGGAGCTTTTTGTGTTTGGAATCATAGTATTAAAGAGAACTAGATGGATAGGAAGGAGAGTGTAATTAAGATGGGAAAGGAAAGAAAGTTATTATCCAAGCTAATAGCATTAAAAAGGAAAAAAAGAGGATATAAAATACAAATAACATGGGAAAGAATTCTTCTAATCATTGTTCTAATTACACTGTTCCCAGAACTTCATGACCAGATGTATCTGGCGAGGAGCCGTTCTACTCGACTGG
>CARDEQ010000222.1:0-1549 GCA_948958005.1 uncultured Clostridia bacterium | reverse complement strand
GCCCCGTCCCCCTGTCTCAACCCACCCCTCTCACCACTCTCTCAAGCTTCGTCCTCTTTTCCTTTTATGTCTCAAATTACTTCTTATAATATGAATATCCATATTTATAAGAATTAGATAATCCATATCCTTCTATAAGTCTATCAATTTTATTTATTAGTTTAAAATAATCCTGGCTTTTTAAAAACTTCAACAAATTTATAATTCTTGGATTGTTATCAATAGCAATAATTTCATTAGCAATGAGGTTTATTGCAATTGTTGCTCCTCCTGTAAATAAATCCATGCATTTGCTTATATCCTTGGGAAAATAGTCTATAAATTGTGGTAATATTCTATATTTATTGCCTGTATAATTAATTGGTGATTTACATATTTGTGTTAAAAACATACACCTTTATCTCCTTTTTTTGCTCTGTCTTTTTACTATATTAATATCTTCTTTTTTAATCTAAATTACTTTAATTCCAAACTTCCTCTTTAGCAGTTTTGTTATCTCTACCAAAATTACTGGAAGCACAGATAATGCAATTACCATTCCCCACTCACTATATTTTAGTGTAGTCAAACTAAATACTCCTCTTAAAGCTGGCACAAATAATATTGCAAAAATCACTGCAAAAGAAGCTACAAACGCCCATAACAAGAACCTATTATGCCCATTTCCGGCTTGTGAAAATTGATTCTGTATTTGAACGTTGATTAAACGCATGAAACATCTGCGAAATACTTAATACTGTAAATGCCATCGTCTGCCCTACAATATGACTATCTGTTCTAAGCCCTATTTGGTATGCAGCAATTGTCACTGCTGTAATAAAGCCTCCATGTAATATAGTTCTTGTAACCAAAGCTTTTTCAAATAAGGTTCCTGATTTTACTGGTTTTTCCTTCATTACATCCTTACTTGCTGGATCTACGCCTAATGCTAGAGCTGGAAGTGAGTCTGTTGCAAGATTTATACAAAGTATATGAATTGCAAGTATTGGTGCTTCCCAATTAAATAAAGTTGCAATAAATAAAGTTAAAACTTCTGCAATATTTCCTGCAAGCAAGAATTGTATTACCTTCTGAATATTTCTATAAACACGTCTTCCCTCTTTTACAGCATAAATTATAGTTGTAAAATCATCATCTAACAATATCATATCTGCTGAATCTTTTGCAACATCTGTACCATTTATTCCCATAGCAATTCCAATATCTGCATTCTTTAGAGCTGGAGCATCATTTACTCCGTCTCCTGTCATTGCTGCAATTTCTCCAGTTCTTTTCAAGCTCTGTATTATTCTAAGCTTATGGCTTGGAGATACACGAGCAAAAACTGCTATGTTTTGAACAATATTATCTAATTCGTCGTCAGTCATATCGTCTAATTCTTCACCAGACATAGCTCTGCTTCCTTTTTTCCACATTCCGAAGCTCTTTTGCAATTGTGGTTGCTGTAATCAAGTGGTCTCCTGTAATCATTACTGTTCTTATTCCTGCTGAATTACATGTCTTTATTGCCTCTAATACTTCTGGTCTTGGAGGGTCTATCATTCCGCAC
>CARDEQ010000221.1:0-1581 GCA_948958005.1 uncultured Clostridia bacterium | reverse complement strand
CTCTTGTCCACAAAAAAATAGAAGAAGCAATTAAGCCAGGAATAACCACAGCAGAACTTGATAGAATAGCTGAAAAGGTCATCAAGGAAAACGGTGGTATTCCTGCGCAAAAGGGCTATCCAAGTTATCACAAAAATGTACCAGACTTCCCAAGCGCAATATGTGCATCTGTAAATGACGAAGTAATACATGGTATACCATCAGACAGAGTTCACTTAAAAGATGGCGATGTAGTCAGCATAGATTTAGTTGCACTTAAAAATGGATATAATGGTGATGCTGCAAGAACGCATATAGTAGGGGAAGGGTCAAATGAGGCTAAAAAACTAGTGGATATAACAAAAAAAGCTTTTTTTGAAGGAATAAAATTTGCAAAACCAGGTTTTAGAATTGGAGATATATCACATGCAATAGGAGAATTTATTGAAAAAAATGGATTTTCTGTTGTAAAAGAATTCCAAGGACATGGAATAGGTCGTGGAATGCATGAGGATCCAGGAATTCCGAACTATGGTAAACCAGAAAGAGGACCCAAAATAGAACCTCGGAATGACTCTTGCAATTGAACCTATGGTGATTGCAGGAAGACCAGAAATATGTGAACTTGATGATGGATGGACAATTGTAACTGAAGATGGTAGTATTTCAGCACATTATGAAAACACAATTTTAGTTACAGAAAATGAACCAAAAGTATTGACAATACTTTGAAAATAGGATATAATTGATTAGTTAATTATAGTTAGTTATAATTTATATAGGAGGAATGTAGATTGGCAAGAGAAGATGTAATTGAAGTAGAAGGTACAGTTTTAGAAACTTTACCCAATACAACATTTAAAGTAGAGCTTACGAATGGACATCAAGTTTTAGCTCATATTTCTGGTAAACTTAGAATGAACTATATAAAAATATTGCCAGGAGATAAAGTAAAATTAGAATTATCACCATATGACTTAACTAGAGGACGCATTACATGGCGTGATAAATAAAACAATCTACAAAAAAGTTTAACGAAGCAAAAGGGAGGAATTAGCAAAATGAAAGTAAGACCATCAGTAAAAAAAATGTGCGAAAAATGTAAAATCATTAAAAGAAAAGGTGTTATAAGAGTAATTTGTGAAAACCCAAAGCATAAGCAAAGACAAGGGTAACCATAAAAATTGGTATTAACACAAATTTCGATGCGGCTGTAAGAAATAGCACTTGTATTTCTTATGTCAAATTTGTGTTTATATATATTTAAAACAAAACATAAAAAAATGGAGGTGTTTAAATACATGGCTCGTATAGCAGGAGTTGATTTACCTAGAGAAAAAAGAGTAGAAATAGGATTAACATACATCTATGGAATAGGTGTTGCAAGTTCTAACAAAATTCTTAAAGAAGCTGGAATAAACCCAGATACAAGAGTTAAAGATTTGACAGATGACGAAGTAAATAGTATAAGAAAAATAATCGATGGAAGTTTCAAAGTTGAAGGTGATTTAAGAAGAGAAGTTGCTCTTAATATCAAAAGACTTACAGAAATTGGTTGTTATAGAGGATTAAGACATAGAAGAAGTTTACCAGTTAGAGGAC
>CARDEQ010000220.1:1208-1617 GCA_948958005.1 uncultured Clostridia bacterium | reverse complement strand
TTTCTTGATCTTTTCAAGATTTTTTAGAATTTCTTGAAAATTCTCCTTTTTGACTTCAATTCTTGCTAAATCTCCATGAACTCTTACCCTAACGTCTTTTACTTCCAAGCCCTTTATAATTTCTTCTGCATGCTCTACCCTTTCTAAACCTTCTGCTGTTAATCGAGTATCGTATAGAAATCTAGTTGCCAAACATGAATTTGCTGGCTTATCCCAAAATTCTATCCCAATTTTCTTTGCTTCTTTTCTTATTAGTTCTTTTGTAAATCCCGCTTCTTCTAATGGACTTATAATATTCAATTCCTCTTTTGCTTTTATCCCTGGTCTATATTTTCTCATATCGTCTGAATTACTTCCATCTAATACATATTCAAATCCCTTTTCCTTTGCGAACTCTATTGCTCTTGAC
>CARDEQ010000220.1:814-1198 GCA_948958005.1 uncultured Clostridia bacterium | reverse complement strand
ACATTAATTCTTTTTTACAATAATAACACCTATCTTTTCTATTATGTTTAATTTCTAATATTTCTAAAGGGCTATATGACATTTCTATATAGTTAAATTCATTTTCTACTAAAAAATCTATTGCTTGTTTATATTCTTTTCTTGGCATAATTTCACTATTTACAATAATTGCAAGCACATTTTCTCTTTTTAATATCTTATTTGCTGTCATTAATAAAAAGGCTGAATCTATTCCCCCAGAATAACATATAGCAACTCTTTCTAATTCCCTTAGCCTCTTTTCTAATTCTTCTAACATATATTCTCCTTTTTTATGATATAGCAAGTTTATTTATTTGACTTGCTATATACCCTGCACCATATCCATTATCTATATTTACCACA
>CARDEQ010000220.1:0-804 GCA_948958005.1 uncultured Clostridia bacterium | reverse complement strand
ATAGAAGTTGGAACTGCTATAACTGGAGCTTTTGCCAAGCCTGCGACAACTGTCCCTAAGGCTCCCTCCATACCAGCAATTACTACTATACAATTTGCTTTTTCAAGTTTATCTTTTTGTGATAATAACCTATGGATTCCAGAAACTCCTACATCATAAATTCTCTCTATTTTATTCCCAAAAAATTCTGCCGTTTCTGCTGCTTCTTCAGCAACTGGGATATCAGCTGTTCCTCCTGTGCAAATTGCAATGTTTCCGAACTAATTCTTTTGATTTTTCTATTTTTAGTATTTTTGATATATTGTTATACTTAACTTTTGGGATTTCATTTTTTACAAGTTCAAATTGCTCTTTACTTGCTCTTGTACCTAGCACTTCTCCGTTTTGTTTATATATAGTTTTATATATTTTAGATAAAAATTCATTAGGCTTCCCTTCGCAAAAAACTACCTCCGCTTCTCCTGTCCTCATTTTTCTAGAATGGTCAATTTTAGCATATCCTAAATCTTCATAATACAAACCTCTTATTTCTTCTTCTGCTTTATCTATACTTATTTTTTGATTTTGAAATTTACTTAATACTTCTTTTATATCCATTTGCTCGGTATCTTCCTCTCCTTCTATTTTAAGTTTATTATAGCTTATATAATTCCTTTAGTGGAATATTGTTTCTCTTTGCAAGTTCTCTCATGCTCTCATATTCTGGATATATATATTCTTCTCCATTATGACTTACCTTTTTTGCCTTTACTTTTCCATATTTTGTATCTACATCTATAATTTCTCTTTCTAACTCTATTCTTT
>CARDEQ010000219.1:0-1672 GCA_948958005.1 uncultured Clostridia bacterium | reverse complement strand
CAATAAGATGTACTGGTGGAAATAATGCTGGACACACAATTGAAGTTAATGGTCAAAAATTTGCTTTTCACCTTATCCCTTCAGGAATTTTAAATAAGGGAACACTTGCTGTAATTGGTAACGGAGTTGTTATTGACCCAAAAGTTTTAATTGAAGAAATAGACAACTTAAAAGCTCATGGATATTCAGTAGACAATTTACGTATTAGTGATAAAGCACATGTTATAATGCCATATCATGTAGCAGAAGATAAAATGCTAGAAGAAATCAGAGGAAATGCAAAAATTGGTACAACTTGCCGTGGAATAGGTCCTGCATATTGTGACAAATTTGAACGCTCTGGAATAAGAATTCAAGACTTTATAAGACCAAGATTTGAAGAACTCGCAAGAAGAAACATTGAAAATAAAAATATAATTTTCAAAGCTTATGGCTACCCAGAAGTAGATGCTGACGAAATTATTAAAGAATATAAAGAATACGCTAAAATTTTAGCACCATATGTCGTTGATACTGTTGTTTTACTACATAATTGTATGAAGGAAAATAAAAAATTACTTTGTGAAGGTGCGCAATCAACCTTGCTTGATATAGATTTCGGTTCTTACCCATATGTTACCTCTTCTAATCCTTCTCTTGGCGGTATGTGTATAGGCTCTGGAATAAGCCCTAAAGACCTTGGAGAAGTTTATGGTGTAATTAAAGCATATTCTTCAAGAGTAGGAGAAGGTCCATTTGTTACAGAGCAATTAAATGAAGTTGGAAATCAAATTAGAGAGCTAGGTCATGAATACGGAACTACTACAAAAAGACCTAGAAGATGTGGATGGCTTGATTTAGTTGCTGTGAGATACTGTGTTATGATAAATGGATTAACAGGTATTGCACTTAACCATCTTGATACTATTCGGAAAACTTGATAAAATACAGCTTTGTGTTGCATATAATCATAAAGGAAAAATCACAACTGATTTTTCTACCACACCAGAATACTTAGAAAATTCTACACCTGTTTATGAAGAATTTGAAGGAAACTTTGGAGATATTAGTAATATAAAAAGACGTGAAGATTTACCAGAAAATGCAAAGAAATACTTAAATAGAATTGAAGAAGTTATCAGTTGCCCTATAAAATTTATAGGTACAGGAGCTGGTAGGGAAGATTTAATTGTATGTTAATCAAACAAAAAGTGCTAAGGGGCAATGCCCCTAGCACTTTTTGTTTTTGCATTTGATTTAATTAAGACATAAGCGCCTGATAATATTCTTCTACAAGTCCAATACTTTCAATAGCAGTGTCCAAAGTAATCTCTTGCACGACGTCCTCTACAAAGGCGTCAAAATCCTCTTTCTTTCTTTGTTCGGCCTCAGTAAGCACTTTCTTCTTCTTTCCAGAGAGATGGCTGAACTTACCACTGCGATAATTATTGGAAACCTCCTTCATGAATAAATGCTTAAGAGCCTCGAGGTTACACTCATTTGCTTGACTTTCTTCGCTTGTCACTCCCAACCTTACTGTGCCTTCTTTTAAAACAAAGCATTTATAAGCAAAAATATCATTTTCGCCATACCCGCCGTTGTCCTTGGTAAGCACAAATTCTCCCAATACGTCCTTCGTAGAAGCTGCAGCATATATAGTTTTTATAACTGTACGACTAAGTCCTCCTCTTAC
>CARDEQ010000218.1:0-1675 GCA_948958005.1 uncultured Clostridia bacterium | reverse complement strand
AAAGATGATTCTGAGAAGGCTTTATTTATTAATGTAAATGGAAAAAGATTAACAAGACAAGGCTTCTGGAAAATAGTAAAATACTATAAAGACCAAGCGCATATTAATAAGGAAATTACACCTCATATTTTAAGACATTCATTTGCAACACATCTGCTTCAAAATGGAGCTGATTTGAAGGCTATACAGACTATGCTTGGACATTCTGATATTTCGTCAACACAGATTTATATGCAATTTCAAGATGCGACTATACAAAATATATATAAGAAGGCACATCCTAGGGCGTAGATTTTAGTGCTTCTAGGTGGGCTCGTGCAAAATGGCGAAGGGGTTATATATTATTTTTATGATGGTCTTTGCTAGTGCGTCTTATGCGCACCAGCTCTACATAAGGCTTCTCTAGTTTATTACATTCAAAGAGTTGTCTTAATTCGCCTAGGGTCACTTTCATTTAGAGAGCCTCCCTGTGCAGACCAATAGAAAATAATATATAACTCCTTTGCTATTTTACACTAGAGCTCAAAGCTAGCACAATACTTATATGATGACGTCCTTTTTATATAGAAGGGGAGGAACTTATGAAGAAGGAAGATTTGAGAACAAAGGATAATATCGAGAAGCTTGGTAAAGTTATCGAAGAAAAGAATAAGCTTCCTAAAGAGATTAAGGATAAGATTGCTTCAGTTAGGTTTCAGAATATTATATTTGCTTTTTTAGTTTTTGCTTATTTAGTGGCGCTTAATTTAGGAAGGGATAATATTCCTACTGACACTTATTTGATAGATTTGAAAGTATTTTCTATAACACTTTTGGTCATAACTATCGGTATATTTGAGTTTGCTTATAGGAAGGATAAATCAGAATTTTGGCTTCATGGGGTCGAAGTAATGATTATTGCTGTATTTACAGTTTATCTAATTTATTTTTATTCAATTTATTATAATAATTTTGGAAATATAGTATTCTCTGTTGCATCTGTTTATTTTATATATTATGTGGTAAAAATACTTATTATGCAAAGGAGAACTATTAATAAATATAAAAGTCTAACAGATATTGGAGAAATAGTAAAAAAGAAAGGGAGAGTTTAATGGAGAAATGTTTGTTGTTAGGAAATGGTGGAAGAGAGGCGGTTATTGCTGAGTATGTTTCAAAAGGATATAGTCTTTATTCTGTAATGCCATATGAAAATCCATCTATCGCAGAGTATGTAGAGGCTTCAAATGGAAAGCTTATAATAGGTGACCCATTTGACAAAAAGTTAGTTAAAAAGTTCATAGAAAGTGAAGAAATTAGGAATTGTATTATTAGTAGTGACAATTTACTTCAAGAGGGACTTATTGATTTAGCAAGAGAGTTAGGACTTAAAACCTTTGGACCAACTTCAAAAGGAGCAAAGATTGAATGGAGTAAAGGTTATGCATTAGAAATAGTCGAAAAGCTTGCACCTGAAATGATTATCAAAAATTATAACGTGACAGAAATAGAAGATTTAAAAAATGCCATTGAAAGTTACAGTGGAGATGATTTTGTTGTAAAACCTGAAGGACTAACTGGAGGAAAAGGAGTTAAAGTTGGAGGTATCCACTTTAAAGGTAAATTAGAAGGGTTTGAATATGCAAAAGAATGTTTAAAAAAAGCAGGAAATGTTATAATACAAGATAAGGTTGAA
>CARDEQ010000217.1:0-1688 GCA_948958005.1 uncultured Clostridia bacterium | reverse complement strand
AGATTAAAACAAAGACAAATGGCTAGATAATTTGTGTGGGAGTACAAAATAATAATAATATTTTAATTTGTATATTTGAAAGTAACTAAACATTGTAGTAAAATAAAGAAAAAAGGAGATGTTTGGTTATGAGTAAAAACAAGAAAATTGTTATTTTAATTACAATATTAGTTATAATAGTATTAGGAATTGCAGGAATATTCATATATAAGAATAGGAAAGTTGATAATATTGTTATTGGGGAAAACAATAAAAATCAAATGCAAGAGAATAATGAGTCAGCAAATATAATAAATAATGAAAATATTATTGAGAATACAGTAGAAAACAATGTAGAGCAAAGTAATACTGTTGAAGATAATACAACATCACAAAATCAAGCAGTAGAAGAAAGTAAAACAGTAGAAACTACACAGCCAGTTCAAGAAAAAAATGTAAAGACATCAGCTAAAAAAGAAAATAATAAAACTACAACAACAAGTAAACAGCAAACAACACAAGAAAAAACACCATCACAACCTCAAAAAAGTGAGCAAAGTTCTAAAAGTGAACAAACAACAACACCAGTAAAAAATAATAATAGTAGTTATAAAGAGCAAGAAGTTCAAATTGCACCAAAGACAGAATGCAAAGGGAATAATCATAAAGTAGGTGCAGGAAATACTGGTAAATGGTTTGAAACACAAGAACAAGCAGCTGCATATTTCAAAACAGAAATAGCAAAGTGGGGAAAGCAATGGGAGAATTTTGAAATAACAGATGATGAATATCATAAAAATTGCCCTTACGGGTACGAAGTTTGGACTTGTCCTCAGTGTCAAAAATGGACAGTAAACTTCTATTATAATAAATAACAAAATAATAATATTTGATTTAAGAACAGGTTATAAAGACTTGTTCTTTTTTTCGTTAAAAGGAGGAAAATTTAATGTTAAAAGCAAAAAAGTTAAAAAAAGTAATAGCTTTGATGTTTATAGCAATCACATTGTTAAGCACAGCTCAACCTATTTTTGCAGTAACAGATAGTGGTAGTGGAAAATGGACAGCAGGACAATGGGATTCTAATATTTACACAACAGATAATAAGTCAGATTTGGGAATGCTTATGAGAAGATTAGTAAATACCACAACAGGAGAAAAAATCACAGTATTTTGTGCAGAACATGGTGTAAATTCACAAACAGGAACAGTAGAAACAGGCACACATAATGCACCAACAGATCCTAAATTAAAAAGAGCTTGTAAGGTAGCTTTCTTTGGGTGGTATCAAAAATATGGTAATTATTGCATTGATGGTGGAATAATGGCAGCAGATATGAACTCAAGAAAAATGGATTATGTATTTACACAACAAATGATATGGTCAACATTAGGACAAAGTAGTGCTACTTTTAGAAATGCAAGTATTCAAAGCCAATATGAAGCATTTAGAGCAGATATTAACGCAAAAATTGATAATATGGAAAGAAAACCAAGTTTTTGCAATGAAACAATAACAGTTGAAGTAGGTCAAACGCAAACACTTACAGATTCAAATAATGTATTAGGACAATATGTTAGTTTTGACAAAACAATAGATGGAATAAGAGTAACACATAACAAAGGAGAAAATACATTAAATGTTACAGCAAATGAAGATTGCACGAAGGAAGCAATAAGAATATCAGAAAATACAATGTTTGATTGGG
>CARDEQ010000216.1:0-1772 GCA_948958005.1 uncultured Clostridia bacterium | reverse complement strand
AGCCGATGATAAAAGGATTAATATTCTATCCATTATTTTTAGGAAGCTGGCTTTTAATAAACTTTAAATGTTTATTCAAGAGAGAAACAAATTGGGAGAAAATTGACCATGTAAGAGATATAAAGATAAATGAAGTTATATAAATTGACAATAAATAATAAGTATATTATAATGGAGAGGGTGCTTCATAGCACCCTCTCTAAAAGTATAAATAAAGGAGTTTTTATGAAGAAATCTAAAATAATACATATAGTAATAATTGTCCTAGGTATTGTATTTATAAGTTTAAGTGCCTTCCATACTAACTTATGGTTTGACGAAAGCTATTCCTGCCGGACTCGCAAAGCACAATTTCGAAAGCATATGGCAAATTACAGGACATGATGTGCATCCAGCTTTATATTATTGGGCATTACATATAATTTATCTCATATTTGGAAACAATGTAATTGCCTTCAGATTATTTTCAGTTCTCGCAATAGCATTATTAGGAATTATAGGGTACACACATATTAGAAAAGATTTTGGAGAAAAATGTGGTATTATTTTCTCATTTTTATCATATTTTTTGCCAGTAATGTTCACATATGCAGTTGAAATAAGAATGTACACTTGGGGGTGCTTGGTTGCAACATTGTGTGCAATATACGCATACAGATTCTATCAAAACATCAAGAATAAAGAGGAAAAAGGAAAAATCAAAAATTTAATTATTTTTGGGATAACAAGCATATGTTCTTGTTATATTCATTACTATGGCTTATTGACAGCTTGCATGATTAATTTATTCTTACTAATATATCTTGTAAAAAACAGAAAAGAAGCAAAAAAGGATTTGATTAATTTTCTAATACTAGCGGGAATTCAAATTCTATTATACATTCCATGGTTAATTTATTTAGCAGGTCAAATGAAACATGTTAGTAATGGTTATTGGGTTGCAATAGATATACTTAAAACTCCAATTGAAGTTTTAAGCTTTCCCTTCAGAAGACCAATTAGAGATTTAGGATTTCAATTTGATGGACCAATAATAAGTGGTTTAATCATATCTTCAGTTATATACATATATTTGGGAGTTAGGACATATAAATATATAAAAGAAAAAAGTGAAGTAAAACCTGCCATTTTAGGCTTAGGAGTTTATTTAGGCGTTATTTTCGTAGTAGTTTTAGTTTCTAATCTTTGGAGACATATATTAACTACTAGATATTTATTTATCATGTTAGGTGCATTTATATTTTGGATTGCTTACATGTTAAGTAAAGAGGACAATAAGGTAATTCTTGCAATAATTGTAGCAATTTTAATTATCATAGATATTTTCAATATCACAAATTATATTAATATGAATTATTATAGTAAAAACACTAGTGCTTATGAATATATCAAGGAGGAAGTTCAAGACAGTGATATATTTGTATATACTCATGTTGGCGTTGGAGGTGTTATGGCAGCTCGTTTTCCAGAAAATAAACAATATTTCTTATGCCATTCCTCTTGGGATGTCAAAGAAGCGTATAAAGCATATTCTCCTGGATTAGAGGTTAGATATGATAATGAGGATGGAAGCCGTGATTGGAGTTTTCTTGAAGATTTCAAAGGTAGAGTTTGGCTAATTGATGCAAGTAATATGGGAATCTACGATGAATTTCCAAAGGAAAATACGAAGGTTTTGAAGGACACTGAGAAATTTGAGACAAAATATCATAATTATGTATATACAATAAAGTTGATTGAAATTTATTAAAATTTGACTAAAAGAGAGGATG
>CARDEQ010000215.1:0-1816 GCA_948958005.1 uncultured Clostridia bacterium | reverse complement strand
CAAGCAAAAATGGGCACCAATCAAGATGTTATAATGGAGGGACGAGACATCGGAACAGTTGTTTTTCCTAACGCTAATATAAAGATATTTTTAGACTGCTCCTTGGAAGAAAGAGCAAAAAGAAGATATAAACAAAATCTTCAAAAGGGTATAAAAGACAGCTATGAACAAGTTTTGAACGGAATGATAGAAAGGCATAAATTAGAAACAGAAAGAGAAATTGCACCATTTGTTAAGGCAGAGGATGCAATTTTAATTGATACTACTACTATGACTATCGAGGAAGTAGTTGATACCATTGTGCAAATTATTGAAAAAAACGGATATAAAAAGAATTAATTTTAGTGATTAGAGAAGGGCTTTGTTATAGCTTGGTAAAAATTTTTATCAATTTGTGTCAAAATGCCCCGTCCCCTCTGACACATTGGGAGGAAAGATATGATTAGAGCTTTTATAAAATTTATGTTAAAAATTACAACGATGCTTTTATTTAGAGTAAAAGTTATTCGGAAAAGAGAATATTGAAAAAGGAAAAGCGTATATTGTATGTCCTAACCATATTAGTAATTGGGATCCTCCTGTTATGGTTGCAGCTCTTAAGAGAAATGATGTATATGTTTTAGCAAAAGAGGAGCTCTTTATTAATGGTTTTGTTAGGTGGCTTGCTAAAAAAGCTAAGGTTATTCCAGTAAAAAGAGGCAAACAGGATGTGGGGCTTTTAAAAAATAGTGTAAAGTATTTGAAGGATAATAATATGATACTAATATTTCCAGAGGGTACACGTGAAGGGATAGCTAAAAAGGGAAAGATACAAAATGGGGCAGTGCTTATGAGTCTTATGTCAGGTGCCCCTATTATTCCAATTGGTATACAAGCGAAAAAGAAGTATAAGGTTTTCTCAAAAGTCAAAGTTAATATTGGAAAAGCTATGGATTTTAATGAGTATAAGGATAAAAAGGGAGAAAAAGAGGTTTTAGATAATTTAAGTAAGGAGCTTATGGAAGAAATAATACGTTTGACAAATGAGGAAATTTGATATATAATATTAAATTGATTTTTAAAAGAGGGAGAAATTAAAATGAACAATAAAAATATTAGAAACATAGCGATAATTGCACACGTTGATCATGGTAAAACAACTTTAGTAGATGAGCTTTTAAAACAAAGCCACGTTTTCAGAGAAAATGAACAAGTACAAGAGAGAGTAATGGATTCAAATGATTTAGAGAAGGAAAGAGGAATTACAATCCTTTCTAAGAATACATCTGTTATGTATAATGATATTAAAATAAATATAGTAGATACTCCAGGACATGCTGACTTTGGTGGAGAGGTAGAAAGGGTTTTAAAAACTGTTGACCGGAGTTTTACTTTTGGTGGATTCTTTTGAAGGTACTATGCCTCAAACAAGAGAGGTTTTAAAGAAGTCTTTAGCCTTAAATTTGAAGCCTATTGTTGTAATAAATAAAATCGATAGACCTGGTGCAAATCCTACAAAAGTAGTTGACGAGGTTCTAGAATTATTCATAGAGTTAGATGCAAATGACGATCAATTAGAGTTCCCAGTTGTTTACGCATCAGGAAAACAAGGTATTGCAAAGCTTAATATGGGAGATTCAGATGGAAGCATGGATTGTTTATTTAAAACCATCGTTGATAATATTAGTGCACCTAATTGTGACGAGGATGGACCGATGCAAATGTTAGTTTCTAATATTGATTATGATGAATATTTAGGAAGACTTGCTGTAGGAAGAATTGAACGCGGAACGATTAAAGCAGGTATGGGAGTGGCTGTATGTAAAAAAGATGATAA
>CARDEQ010000214.1:0-1823 GCA_948958005.1 uncultured Clostridia bacterium | reverse complement strand
ACATACACTGAAAAAGGACGTAAAAGTAAAGATAAAGCTCGTAACTTGATTCATTCTTTTAAAATCCTTTTTTAAATTGTACCTTGCAAACTCAGGGATTAAAAGACCTGCACAAGAGGTAATAATTATAGAAGGAAACATTAAAATAGGCATAGTCATTCCATTAATAAGTCCATATTGAGAAAGGGCTTCATCGCAAGAAACAGAATACTTTTCAAGGCTAAAAGGAATAAGCAATTGCTTTAAAGTTGAAAGCCCAGAACGAATATACGAAGTAATAGCAACAGGTAAAGCAATTCTAAGAATTTTCTTTAGAGGTGTTTGAACCAAAGAGGTAGGATTTTTCTGAGAAGATTTACTCCAAGAGCCATTTCTAATATCAATAATATATAAAACAAAAGTAACTATAAATTCAAACACACAAGAAACTGTACTAGCCAAAATCAAATAAGTACAAACAGTACTCAAATTTGAACTCGGAAAAGCATATAAAAACACACAAGTAAGTGAAACTTGAACTATCATCGTTAAAATTTTACTAAAAGAAGTTTTAGAGACCCTTCTAACTCCAGTAAAATATCCACTAAGTGAAGTAATAACAGAAGTAAAAGGCATACTTATAGCCATTATATAAAGTGGAAAAGGAGTAACCTTTCCATGCAAAAGAACAGAAGAACAATAATTAGCAGATAAAAATAAAAGTCCCATTGCAATAAAGCCAAAAAACAAACTATATAATATACACTTCTTCATTGCAACTCTTAAGCCTTTACCTCCATTGCCATCAAGCTCTTCAGAAGTGATTCTAGTTGCAGCAAGACTAATACCAGAGTTAGCAAAAGTAGTTGCAAATGTAAAAATAGACATAATAAGCTCAAAAATCCCGAGCCCCCTCACTACCAAGCCTATTTGCAATATATATGTCAAAGAAAATACCAATAAGTCCCATGAAAAGAGAGGTAAAGCTTAAGATTATAGTATTAAATAAAAAACGTTTCAATCTACTCATGAAATAAGTATATGAAAGAAAAATAGGAGATATTACAGAAAAAGCAGTGAAGAACATAGACAACTAACTTATTCCTTTAAGCCTTTTAATGTAATGTATATGTCTTCTCAGCTCCTTTAAATCCTCCTCGCCGAGACCTCGTATATCTAAGGCTAGATTTCTACTAACAACTTTTTTTATTTTAGAAGCTCCGAGGATATAATCAGTAGAAACATCAAAGTATTGTGCAAGCTTTATAATATATTCATCCTTTAAGGGAACTCGTCCGAGTTTCCAATTTACTAACACCAGCAACTTCTAGGCCTAATAAATCTGCAAGCACATCTTGATTTATATTTTTTTCAGCTCGTAAAGCTTTTATATTGTTCAAGAAAATCCGCCTCCTTCAAATACATTATAAAATAAAAAAACTATTAAAGTAAACGTAATATCCTAAAAGGAAAAAATACAAATAAATTATCTTGACAAGAAAAAACGACAATGTTATAATTATCTCGACAAGACAACCAAGCGTCTCTTTATGTTTGGAAAACAAAAAGCTTAAGTGGCATTTATTATAATCTAGCTTATTTTGGTTTTCTAACCATAAGGAGAGGAATTACAACAAATGATAATGTATTTTTAAAAAAAGTAAACTAAAAGTTAATAAAAACTATAGAAAACAGTTTTAAATATACAAAAAAGAAAAGGAGAGTCAAAACCAATGAACAGAGTCAAAAACCAATCACCTAGCGAAGGGGGAATCACCCTAATCGCTTTAATAGTCATGGTAATAATGATTATTATCTTATCAGCAGTAGTAATAGGACAAATA
>CARDEQ010000213.1:0-1884 GCA_948958005.1 uncultured Clostridia bacterium | reverse complement strand
GAATCGGTTGTAACAATATAGGGTACCCAAAGTATATATTTTTCAAAAAAGTGTGACATATGATTGACTAACCTTCATTCTTTTTAAAAGAAAATATTATGAAAGTGTTGACAAATGAGGGAAATTATATTAAAATAGATAAGTATTATAGAAAATATGTAAACAAAGTAGTTACTCCCCGGTAAACTACTCATGATTTGCGTGTTTTTAGTTAGAAGAATTAGAATGGAGGAAATTGATTGCCATGAATAATACTACTTATAGTGTAAAAAAAGATGAAATAGTTAGAAAATGGTATATAATTGATGCAGAAGGAAAACCTCTAGGAAGAGTTGCAACAGAAGCAGCTAGACTTTTAAGAGGAAAACATAAGCCTACATTTACACCACACTTAGATGTTGGAGATCATGTAATAGTTATCAATTGTAGTAAAGTAATTTTAACAGGTGATAAAATAAATCAAAAAGTTTATAGACATCATTCAGGATATATTGGAGGAATGAAAGAAATATCTGCAAAAGATATGCTTTCAAAAAATCCAGAAAAAGCAATGATGCTTGCAATAAAAGGAATGCTTCCTCATAATAGCTTAGGAAGAGAAACATTAAAGAAACTAAGAGTATATGCAGGTAGCGAGCATGAAAACCAAGCTCAAAAACCAGAAGCATGGGAATTTTAAAGGAGGAAAAGTAAATGCCTAAAGCAAATTCAGATAAAATAATGTTCTATGGTACAGGAAGAAGAAAATGCTCTATTGCAAGAGTAAGATTAGTACCAGGTTCAGGAAAAATAACAATTAATTCTAAAGATATAGACGAATACTTAGGACTAGAAACATTAAAAGTTATAGTTAGACAACCACTTGTTGCAACAGATACATTAAACAAATATGATGTAATCTGTAATGTAAAAGGTGGAGGCTTCACAGGTCAAGCAGGAGCAATCCGTCATGGAATATCAAGAGCTTTAAACAATGCAAATAGTGAATACAGACCAATTCTAAAAGTAAAAGGATTTTTAACAAGAGATCCAAGAATGAAGGAAAGAAAGAAATATGGTCTTAAAAAATCAAGAAAAGCTCCACAATTTAGTAAGAGATAATGTTTATATAAAAAGGAAGAGAGTTCCCAAAATCGGGAACTCTCTTCCTTTTTAATTATTCTCCTTATCTAGGAAAATACCATTTCAAAGGGTCAATAAGGATGGCATCACATCATATAGCCTCGTAATACATCGAAGTGAAACAAAGGCCTGAAGACGTGAGGAACCATAATAAGCTGCGAAGCAGTGTCATTTCTAGTGGCACGGCCACTGTGCTTTCCAAAGGATTTATCCTGAACAGAGGTGTGTGTGCTATTGACAAATTGAACACGCTGCCTATGGGCAGGTAAAATCTCCAGCGCTTTAGCGGCTGCAATTTCTTCCTGAGTCCAGAACTTCTTTGGTCCCTTAGAGACCTCCTGAGGTGCGTCAACCATTTCCTGAGACCTTCTAGAGGCCTTATTAAAGAAGCGCTTCTTATTGGGAGAAAAGACGTCATAGTGCTTGGCCAGCTTGAATAATGCTCTACCCTTACGGGCAATGTGGGCATACTTATGAAATTCATTGTCAATAGACGTCCCATAAACTGGAATGGCAGTTTTGCCATCCCCTGTAAATTCAACATCTACAACAATACGCCGAGAGCCAGAAAGCAGGAAAGATCTGTAATAATTGTCCAAATTGATAAAACCGTTAATATCGTCTCCAGTCGGATTGTTATTCAAGAATTCCTTCCTGAGTTCGCAAAGGGAAGCTCTTGCAGAGGAATGAGCCTTGAGCAAGGACTGCGCCGAATGAACATTCTGATGGACGCTGGTTTTGATGCCTAAAACTGTGCGATAC
>CARDEQ010000212.1:0-1895 GCA_948958005.1 uncultured Clostridia bacterium | reverse complement strand
AATACAAAAAATTATCTAAGTCACAACAAGCAAGAGCCTGTTTAGAAATATCTAACTTATTTAATAATTTATCTGGAATAAAAGCACCTATCTTTTTAGACGATTCAGAGAGCATAACAGATATACAAGAATTAGCGAAAACTCAAATGGTAGTATCTTTAGTTATAAAGTATAATCCACTTGAAATTTTATATGACTATACTGATGTGCTAGATAGAAAGAAGAAATCACTTGAAAGAGAAATTGCAGAAAAAAGCAATTTTGTAATAGCACAAGCAGCGTAAATTTTAGTTATCAAAACTGATAGCTTTATTTTTTATAGGAGGAAATAATAAATGAAAGATTATGAAACTGTAATACTAATGAAACCTAACTTAAGCAAAAGTAAAATGGAAAATATTATAACAAGAGTAGAAAACAAAATAAGGAAATTTGGAAATATAACTAGAAAGCAAGACTTAGGAGAGAAAAAACTTGCTTATAAAATAAAAGAAAATGACAAAGGATACTATATAGTATATCAATTTAAGGCAAAATCAAGAGCAAGGAAGAGTCTTGAGAGCTTTTATAAGACTATAGACGAAATCATAAGATACATAATTATTGACAAGGAGGAAGAATAAATGAATAATGTATGTTTAATAGGAAGACTTACAAAAGATGTAGAAGTAAGATATACTCAGGCTAATAATACACTCGTTGCTAATTTTACTTTAGCTGTAAATAGAAGTTTTGTAAAAGAAACAGATGAAGTAAAAGCTGATTTTATTCCAATAATAGCGTGGAAAGCTACAGGAGAATTTTGCTCTAAATATTTCAAAAAAGGCCAGCAAGTTGGCGTTGTTGGTAGAATACAAACTAGAAATTGGGAAGACGAACAAGGGCAAAAACATTATGCAACAGAAGTAATAGCAGAAAGGGTATATTTTGCTGACAGTAAAAAAGATGACTTTGCAAGTACATATGGAGATGTATTTGGAAGTAGCAGCACAAACAACACAGGCTCTGAATTTGAACTTGCAAGTGATGAATTACCTTTTTGAGTAAAAAATTGATAAAAGTGTAAAAGTGGATTGAAATATATCCACTTTTTATATAAAAAATAAATCTAGTCAAAATAATGTGAAATGAAAGTATTAAATGGAGGAATTAAGATGTACGAAGTTTTTTGTGGTAGTGCAAAAGCAATGCTGAAGATAATGGAAATAGGAGCTAAAGGTTTGAATCCTAAAACCAGGAAATTTCAAATTATAGATAAAAAAGCGAGATATAAGGTTAGGATTGACCAAATTATAGAAGCTGATGAGTTGCATCAGAAAAAATATGGAGAAAAGCATATTAAGCTTGCTACTCTTTTATCTGATAAGGATTTAAGGAAAATAGCAGAAGAAAAAGGACTTATATTATAAAAACCAAAAAGAAAGTAGAGGAAAATAATACGTGGAAATTAGTAGACAAAAATTAGTTTTAGTTAGAGAACAAGATTTTGAGTATAATCAAAAGATTAGCAGCTCAGAAGATGTAATTAAATTTATACGAGATGTATTAGAAATTCAGAATGAATCACAAGAAGTATTTTATTTGCTAACATTAGATACGAGGAATAGAATCATATCATTTATGGAACTTGGTAGAGGTTCAATAGATATGTGTAGTATATTTATAAGCGATATATTTAAAGCTGTGCTACTAAGCAATAGTAAAAAATTTATTGTTCTTCATAATCATCCGTCAGGAGATTCTACACCTAGCAAGGATGATATAGAAACAACAAAATCAATAATAAAGGGGGCAGAGCTACTGAAAATACAATTGTTAGACCATATTGTGATTGGTTTTAATGAAAGTCAGTCTTGTATGCCTAAAGTTGCATAAATGACACTATTAAAATTTTA
>CARDEQ010000211.1:0-1910 GCA_948958005.1 uncultured Clostridia bacterium | reverse complement strand
GCTTTGGAACAGATGGTGCAGTAATAAAAGTAGATAATTTGAATTTAAGAGAGACTTTAGGGAGTAATTTTAAAACTCCAAGGTGGGCTATTGCATATAAATATCCTCCAGAAAGAAAAGAAACAGTGCTAAAAGATATAATATGTGGAGTACGGAAGAACTCGGAGCAATAACGCCAATGGCAATATTAGAGCCGGTTAAGCTTGCAGGCTCGACAATTTCTAAAACAACACTTCATAATGAAGATTTCATAAAAGAAAAGGACTTAAAAATTCGGAGATTATGTAATAATACAAAAAGCAGGAGATGTTATACCAGAAGTTGTAGAAGTCATTAAAGAAAAAAGAACAGGGGAGGAGCATGAATTTAAAATGCCTGAGGTATGCCCAGAGTGTGGTGCTCCTGCAATTCGCGAAAAGGATGAAGCAATTAGAAGGTGTATCGGTATAGAATGCCCAGCTAGAAACTTTAGAAACCTTGTACATTTTGCATCAAAAGCGGGAATGGATATAGATGGACTAGGATTTAAGGTTATAGAGCAATTAATTGATAAGAAATTACTAAATGGAATTGCAGATATTTATTATTTGAAAAAAGAAGATATTGCATCTCTTAAAAAAAGTGGTGATAAATTTGCAAGTAATTTGATAAATGCAATTAATGAAAGCAAAGATAATAATCTAGATAGGTTAATTTCTGCACTTGGTATAAGACATGTTCGGAACAAAAGCTGCAAGAGTTTTAGCTAAAACATATAAAACTATGGAGGAGCTTATTAAGGCAAATGAAGAAAGTTTAAGTTTAGTAGACGATATTGGAGAGATTACTGCAAGGAGCATTGTTGAATTTTTTGAGCAGGAGCAGACAATTGAACTTATTAATAAGCTAAAAACAGCAGGTGTGAATATGAAGAATGACGAAGAAGAAGAAAAAGATTTAAAATTTGCAGGAATGACATTTGTTTTAACAGGAGCATTAGAAAAGTACACAAGAGACGAGGCATCAAGCATAATAGAGAAATTTGGAGGTAAAACTTCTGGCTCTGTATCTAAAAAAACAACATATGTATTAGCACGGAGAAGATGCTGGAAGTAAACTAACAAAGGCACAAGAGCTTGGAGTACAGGTAATAACAGAAAATGAATTTGAGGAAATGGTAGGAGATAAAGATGGAGACATTTGAGGAATTTGAAGAAGTTTTAGATAATGGATACCAAGTATACTTTACTTATTTAACTAACAGATATCTACTTTTTAAAACAACAGAAAACTGCTATACGCAAAAGCTTATACATGTAGGGCAAAAAAATCCACCTGCAAAAATGTCTATGGTAACTAAAAAATATGTAATGGAGATTTTCCCATTTATGGAGGATTTAGAGTACAAATACGAGGTGTAAAATGAATATAGGAATTGATATAGATAATACAATTACAGATATACAAGAAAAAGTAGATAAAGCAGCATATGACTATGCAAGGAGGCTTGGAAAACATATTAACGAAAGTAAAAGTGTTTTAGAGGAAATGAATAATAATGGAGATGTGTATAAGGAAAAGCTAGGCTTTACTTATGAGGAATTAAAATATTTTCTAAAAGTAATTAAAGAGGAGATTACGAATATAGCAAAACCAAGGGAGTATGCAGTAGAAACAATAAGAAAATTAAGAAAAGAGGGGAACAAAATAGTTATTATAACAGCAAGAGATAGTGAATTTCATGATGACCCATATGCATTAAGCAAAGAATGGTTAGATAGAAGCAATATTGAATATGATAAATTGATAGTAAATGCTAGAGAAAAAGGGAGTGTTTGCAAAGAAGAAGGAATTGATATATTTATAGATGACCAGTTAAATAATTGCTTAGATGTTTTAAAACAAGGGATAAAAGTTATAAGAATGACAGA
>CARDEQ010000210.1:0-1929 GCA_948958005.1 uncultured Clostridia bacterium | reverse complement strand
CTAAGTCTTCAATTGACATTTCAAGTACTCTTGCTGTCTTAGATTCTTCTTTTTCAACCATTATTTGAGTATTTTTTGCAACTTCTGATAAATCAATAAATAGACTTAAATGCTCTGTTATAACCTTCGCAGCAAGTGAAATTGCTTCATATGCTTTTAAACTTCCATCTGTCCATACTTCTATAATTAATTTATCAAAGTCGACCATTTGACCTACTCTAGTATTTTCCACTTGATAGTTTACTTTTCTTACAGGTGTGAATATTGAGTCAATAGGTAATACAGAGATATCTTGATTATCTTTTTTATTCTTGCTAGCTGTATTATACCCTCTACCCTTTTCTACTGTCATTTCACAGGCAAAACTTCCACCTTCTGATACTGTTGCAATATGTAAATCAGGGTTTAGCACTTCTATTGTTCCATCTGTAATAATATCTGAGGCTTTAACTTCTCCTTCGCCTTTGAAGTCAATTCTTATAACTTTTTCTTCGTTGTCATATGATTTGAATCTAACACCTTTTAAATTTACTATTATTTCTGAAACATCTTCAACTACGTTTGGAACTGTCGAAAACTCATGCACAACTCCCTCAATTTTAACACTTGTTATTGCACATCCTGGAAGTGATGAAAGCAAAATTCTTCTCAAAGAATTTCCTATTGTTACACCATATCCACGTTCTAATGGTTCACATATAAATTTCGCATAGTTATTCTGTTCATCCATATTTGTACATTCAATATTGGGTTTTTCGAATTCTATCATTAATTTACCTCCTAAATTTAATAACTATTATTTAGAGTATAATTCTACTATCAAATGTTCTTCAACTGGGATGTCAACATCTTCTCTAGATGCTAGTCTAACTACCTTACCACTAAAATCTTGGGCATTTTTTTCAAGCCATGCTGGGACAGGTCTTGAAGCGCTTATTTCTATATTTTCTTTAACAATTGATTTGTCCTTCTTATTTTCTCTAACCTTTATTACATCTCCTGGTTTTACTAGATAAGATGGGATGCTTACTTTTCTTCCGTTTACTTCAAATAAACCATGGTTTACTAAAAGTCTTGCTTGTGGTCTTGAACTACCATATCCAAGTCTATATACTACATTGTCTAGTCTGCTCTCTAATAATATAAGTAGGTTTTCACCTGTGATACCCTTACGGTTTGAAGCCATTTCAAAATATTTTCTGAATTGGTTTTCTCTTACTCCGTAAAAAGCTTTAGTTTTTTGTTTTTCTCTTAATTGGATACCATATTCTGAAAGCTTAGCCTTCTTTTGTCCATGCTCTCCTGGTGCATAATTTCTTCTTGAAATTGCACATTTATCTGTATAACATCTTGAACCTTTTAAGAATAATTTTTGTCCCTCTCTACGACAGATACGACATTGTTCTTCTTTATATCTTGACATGAGTGTATTACACCTCTTTCCTTTCTAAAAACTATACTCTCCTTCTTTTTGGTGGTCTACAACCATTATGTGGTATTGGTGTTACATCCTTAATACTACTTAATTCTAGACCTGCTGTTTGAAGGGCTCTTATTGCTGCTTCTCTACCTGAACCTGGTCCTTTAACAAATACTTCTACTGTTTTTAAGCCATGTTCCATAGCAGCTTTTGCAGCTGTTTCAGCAGCTTGACCTGCTGCAAATGGTGTACTTTTTCTTGAGCCTTTAAAGCCTAATTCTCCTGCACTTGCCCAAGAAATAACATTACCTTGTACATCAGTAACTGTAACTATTGTATTATTAAAACTAGAATGAATATGAGCAGAACCTTTATCAATGTTCTTTCTATTTCTTCTAGGTGTTTTTCTTGTTACATTTTTATTAGCCATTTGGATATTCCTCCTCCTTATTTCTTGCTTTTGCTTACTAATTTTCTTGGACCTTTTCTTGTACGAGCATTTGTTTTTG
>CARDEQ010000209.1:0-1992 GCA_948958005.1 uncultured Clostridia bacterium | reverse complement strand
TTTAAAAATGGGATTTCCATGTATTTCTCCTCTCAAAATTCTTTTGTTTCTATATTAATTTTCTTAATATTATTTTATAATTATACTATATTTTAAAAATTATGTAAATACTTTAATAAAATTTTTTTCTTGTTACACTATAAAAATAATACACAAAAAGAAGATAGCATGTGATTTCACATAAATATCTTCTTTTTATTCCTTCTTAAGGCTTTTCCTCTAGTGTTAATTCTATGTTCATGTCTTTTTTGTCTCTAACAATTTTTAGCTTAATTTTGTCTCCTATTTTGTAGTTCTCTTTTATTGCATTTATATCATCTACTGATTTAACTTCTTTTCCTTCAACCTCTGTAATTACATCTCCAACTTGAAGTCCTGCTTTTTGAGCTGCTGAAAAGTTTTCTATTTTACTTATATACACACCTTTTGGAAGTTTATATTGGTTTGCTATATCATCTGTCACTTCAATTCCTTCTATTCCAAGATATGGTCTAAGTACTTTTTTGTGCTCAATAAGTTGGTTTACTACATCAGTTGTAGAATTTATAGGGATTGCAAATCCTATTCCTTCTATTCCTGTTCCTGAAAGTTTTAGTGTATTTATTCCTATTACTTCGCCCTTGCTATTTACAAGTGCTCCTCCGCTGTTTCCTGAATTAATTGCAGCATCTGTTTGTATAGCAACATATTTTCCACCATCTGATGTATTTACTGTTCTATTTACTGCACTTATTATTCCTGATGTAACTGTTGTGTTTAATCCAAGTGGACAGCCTACTGCCATTGCAAATTCTCCTACTTGAACACTTTCTGAGTTTCCAAGTGTTGCCTTTGTAAGTCCATCTTTGTTTATTTTTATTACTGCTAAATCAGTTTGGTCATCTTTTCCAACAATTTCTGCATCATATACAGCTTCGTCATTATATAAAGTTACTTTTACAGATTTTGCACCTGTTATTTCATAGTAGGAAGAGCTTGAGTTTCCACTTACTACATGATTATTTGTTAAAATATACCCATCTTCTGAAATTATTATACCTGAGCCTGTTGCTGTTTGTGTACTTGCTCCGAAAAATGAATTTACACCAAATTCTATTTGAATTCCAACAATTGATGGTAATATTTTTGCTGCAACTCCCATTGACGTTTCTGAATATCCTTGAAGTGATACTGCTTGGGCATTTACTTGTGTACTTTCTTTAACACTGTTTGTCTTTTTTTGCTCTTGTTCTTTACTAATACTCTCATCTTCAAATATCTTTTCTCTTATTTGGGGAATACCGAAGCATGTCCCAATTACCAAGCTTGCACCGATTATTCCAGAGGCAAAAGGTATTATAACTGATTTTGTAAAGCTTGCCTTAGCTTTAGATGGCTTTGTCACTGTTACACTCTTAAAAGAATTATCATTTTCCTCCATTATGAATTCCTCCATTTTTTCAATTTCTATATATTATATTACACTTCTTTTGTGTCTACTATGTGAAAAGCTTGTAAAGGTTCATAATTTATTTGTTCTCATTTTTTTCTTGTTTATGCTTTTTAATTGCTTCTAATCTATCTCTTTTTGTTTCTAATTTTCTTTTTATTATTAGATTCTTTATTAAGATCTTTTTTAATGCTTCTTCTTTTACATCAGCAATCAGAGTTCCGGTCTTTTGCAATTGATACTTTTCCTGTTTCCTCTGATACTACTACTGCGATTGCGTCTGATTCTTTTGATATTCCTATTGCTGCTCTATGTCTTGTTCCAAGCTCTCTTGCAATGTCTTTATCTCCTGCAAGAGGTAACATGCAAGCTGCTGCCTTTATCCTTCCTCCACTTATTACAACTGCTCCATCATGGAGGGGTGTTTTAGGCACAAATATGTTTACCAAAAGTTGTGGTGATATTTCTGCATCCATAGCAACTCCTGTTGCTATTATATCTTTTATTTCTATATCTCGTTCTAATACTATTAGTGCTCCTGTTTTTTCTTTTGAGAGTTCAAA
>CARDEQ010000208.1:0-2007 GCA_948958005.1 uncultured Clostridia bacterium | reverse complement strand
CACTAAAATACACAGGAACAGTAGCCTATAATATAACAAGAATAATAAGAATAATAGGGGTAATTAGTATAACAGCTATAATAATAGTAAAAAGGATAAACAAAAAAGAAGTAAACACTTGCGGAACAAAAGAAATCAACTAGATTAAATAGGAAAATCTACAATATAATATAGTAAAGCACTAAAAACGACAACAAGAATTATAAAAAAATCACACAAAAAAACAAAAACACCTATCGGAAAAAGTAGAAAAAAAGCCTGTAACACAAATGTAACAATTTGAAAACCCTTGAGGAAAGCAAAACTTGTCCATATTTTCCCAGAAATAGAAAAAAATTGAAAAATATGCTTGACAAAACTACACATATTGTGTAGAATAATATTGTTAACGTTAGGGAACTGCCAATGACCCTAGCAAAAATTAAAAATATTTTTTCATATGAAGGGAGAAAAAAGAAATGAAAAAAACTTTAAAATTATTAATGGCAATCGTACTTTTCGCAGTAGTATTAATGATAGCTACTAGCGTAAATGCAGGAGAAGTTGTTTATGACACTTTAGATAAGGCAGTAGCAGAAGAAGCTGACGCAGCAGCAGCTGATTCAACATATAAACCACTTGTTGAAAAGAAAGATGGTTATTATGTATTCAACAAAGGAACAGACACATTAAAAATAACAGAAACAATAGATGCAAACAACATGAAACTTGTAATAAACAATGCTTTAGCAGCTAACATAGTTGTTAAAGGAACAACAACTGTTAAGACAGATGAAGCTGCATTACCAACTGTTACAGGAACTGTACAAGTTAATGAAGGAGCTACATTAATAGCACCTGCAGAATTTGGAACAAGTATGCTTAACAAAGGTACTATGTATATAGCTGAAGATGCAACAGCTTTAACAACAGCAATAACTAATGAAGGAACAATATATACTGATGCAGATGCAACAGCTTTAACAACAAGTGTACAATTAACTTTAAAAGACAAAGTAAAAGTTGATGGAGTTGATTATACAAAAGTAACTGTTGAAAAGAAAGATCTTGACAAAAAAATGACTTACACAGTTGCAAAAATAGTTCCTGAAAATGAAGTAGCACCAGCAACAAAAATTGAAGCTGGAAAGACATATACATTAACAGTAAAAGCTGAATTAGATGGAAAAGAAGTAACAGCACCAGCAACAATATTAGCAAAACCATTAAATAGAGATGCTAAAATGAACTGTGAAATCAATGGAAATAATATCGAAGTAGTTGCCGCAAAAGACTTAGAAGGAGATACAATAGCTTTAGCAGCTCAATTAACAGGTGTAGATGAATCTAAAAAAGACTTAGCTTTAATCTCATTAGGAGAAGTTAAAGAAGATGAACCTACAACAGATCCAACAGCTGAGCCTACAACAGAACCAACAGTAGCACCTACAACAGATCCAAATGGTGAAAAAGATGATACACCAAAAACAGGTGATACAATAATACCTGCAACAGCAGTATTGGCAGTAGTTGTTGTAGCTAACGTAGTATATTTCGCTAGATCAAAAAGAAGCTAATAATATACTTAAAAATTAAATTAACTTGAAGGGCTCTCATAAAGAGCCCTCTTGTTTTATAAATTAGGAGAGTTAAATTTTGAATAATAGGAAAAGTAAAAAAGGAATAGAATTTTATATATTTCCATTTATTTCTTTAATTATAGCAATAGTATGCATTATATATATTATAACTTGGACAATAGAAACTAGCACAAACAAAGAAGTGCTAGAAGCCTTGATGGAAGATATAGTGACTGAAGCAGAGACAAAAAATGAGGAAACAGGAAAAACTGAAATAGTAAAAGTAATAGACTTTAACAAATTAAAGGAGAAAAATAAAGATGTTGTAGGCTGGCTAAAAGTTAACAATACAAATGTGGATTATCCTGTTGTACAATCAAATGACAACTCATACTACATAAATCACAATTTTAATGGAGAATCAAACCTAGCAGGTTGGATATTTGCA
>CARDEQ010000207.1:0-2044 GCA_948958005.1 uncultured Clostridia bacterium | reverse complement strand
TGTCTACTAGAATCAATATCCTCTAGTTCAAATTTATAATCCTCTGGTATTTTATTATCTGCATTTGCAAGAGTAAGCTCCCAAGGTATATCTTTTTTTTGCTTAGGAGTATTTTCACCTTCTATTATATTTACTGATTTTTGATTTTTATTTGCCAAATTTTCAGTACTATCATTATTTGTAAAAACAAAATAGCATATAGCAATTAGCCCTAACACTAAAATCAATATCATTAAAAGTATAATCAATATTATTGCTTTTTTATTTTTGCTGTTCATATAATACCTTCTTTTCTTATCTTTAGATGAATTTTATTATACCATACTAATGAGCCTTCTTCAATAAAACTAATAATATCTTAACAAATTTCTTAACTGTTAAAATAAACCTTTTCTACCCTATCCAAAAATAAATGCTCCATTAAACTTCCTTTTTATCATAAATCTTACATGATACTTTATAAGATAATCTATATACAAAAATTGTTAACAAGCTAAGAAGCAAAGGTGTTAATCCTTTAAGACTCCACATATCCATTTCTAATTTTTCTATCCAATAAAGTATTCCTCCTATAACAATTGCTAATACAGCAATTATTATAGGTATAATTAAGAACATTTGCATTCTAGCCTTTTCTGCTCCTACTTTATATATAAATGGTATTTGTATCGATTCTAAAATACTAATACCAACTATCCCTACAAAAGTTGCAGAAATAATTGTTGGAAAATCTACACATAAATATTTTGTATCAAAAAAAGCAACAAGAAAAATGGTAATTATAATACCAATTAATGCAGCTATAACATTTAAAATTATTGCCAAAAAGTATTTTGCTGATATAATTTCTTTTGTACTAACAGGCATACTCTTGATATATCTATCTGATTTTGAGGCTTCATCATAGTTAAAACTTGCTATAAAAAATAATTCAAAAATAAAAATAGTTATAATTGGAAATATACTATACAAGCTAAATTCTTTATTATTTAAAGTTTGTACAATAGACAGAATGGCAAATACTAATATAGATGTAATTAAAATTATTTTATAACTACTTAGTTGCAATAAATCCTTCGTTATTAATCCTTGTATCTTTTGATTTTGACTTACGATTACTTTCATATTACTTTTCCCCCTTAACATACATTATCATAATATCCTCAATTCTAGGTCTATCTATTACATCTATACTATATTTTTTCTTAAATTCGTCTCTATTTTCTACTAAAACGTCATACTCATATTTATTTTTCCTATATCTTATATAATCTTTTCTATCTATTTTATAAAATTCTTCACTTTTACATCTTGCAATTCCGCATTTTATCAAGAAACTCATCTCTTGTTTTGCTCAATACAATCTCTCCATTATTTATAAAAGTTATATAATCAGCAACATTTTCTAAATCTGAGGTAATATGACTTGAAATAAACACACTATGTTCTTCATCTTGTATAAAATCTTGAAAAATATCTAATATCTCATTTCTTGCAACTGGATCTAAGCCTGATGTTGGCTCATCCAATATTAAAAGCTTTGGATGATGTGCTAAAGCTGTAACAAGCTTCACTTTCATTTTCATACCACTTGAATATTCTTTTAAAATTTTATTC
The DNA here is from genome assembly GCA_948958005.1 of uncultured Clostridia bacterium. GTDB lineage: Bacteria > Bacillota > Clostridia > TANB77 > CAG-508 > JAAWPK01. The sequence continues at coordinate 427 of CARDEQ010000207.1, read as the reverse complement.
TTTGGCAATTTAAAATCCTCTATATACTTAAAATACAATTCTGAGTCCCAATTCTTGTAAATGCTTTTTAAACAGGCTTCTATATCCTTTGGAGTTAAATATTCAGATAAAAATCCATCACCTAAAACAACACCTATATCCTCTTTAATTTCAACATCATTTTCCTTATTATCTAATCCGAATATTTTTACTTCTCCAGAATTTATCCTTATCAAATTTAATATAGCCTTAATAGTAGTAGTTTTGCCTGCCCCATTCTCTCCTACCAAGCCCATAATGGTTCCCTTAGGCAGCTCAAAGCTAATATCCTTCAGTTTAAAATCCTCATAATTTTTACATAAATTTTTTACCTCTAATATATTATTCATATCCTCTTATTCCTCCTCATATAGTATATCTAAAATATCCTTCATTTCTTGCTTTGATA
>CARDEQ010000206.1:0-2058 GCA_948958005.1 uncultured Clostridia bacterium | reverse complement strand
CCAAATGTAGATTTTAGGCAATTTATAGATTTTCTTCATATGGGAGTAAAGATAAATGATTCTAATATTATATATTTGCATAATGATGTAAACAATTTGTATAGTCAGGAGTATATAGAGGATACAAATGTGCTTAAAACAGTGATAAAAAACACATATTTTAATTTAAAGATGGAGCAGACAGATTTTGCAGTAATGTCAAATAGTGTTTTGGTTAGAAAATATACCTTTACAAATGAGCATGAAATACCCTTAGATATTAAATTTTTAGTTCATTCCAAAATGCTTTCTGACGATAATAATTTTATGTCTGCAAAGGTTATTGATAATGGACTTTTTCAGTATTCTCATGAATATAATATGGCGATTATTTCAAAGGATTTAGCTTTAGCTGGACATAAAATTCATGGAATAGATGATGTTATAGATACTGGAATTTTGCAAGATAAAGATTATATAGGAATGTCAAATAATTCAGGTGTAAGTTTTGAAATTCGGAGCTTTGAAGCCAGGGGAGAAAAGAGAGTTTAATATAATAATATATGTTTTCGAAAATAAAGAGAAAAATAAGCTTCAGGATATTGAGGACAAAATAGACAAAATTAAAAAATTGGATGTGAAAAAAGAGTTACAAAATACAAAAAAATATTGGAGAAATTACTTGAAATCTCATATGTCACATGATTTTGAACAAAATTCTAAAATAGAAAAAATTTATAAAAGAACAATACTTTTATATCCTCTTTTAACAAACGAAAAGACGGGTGGAGTTTCAGCAGCTATGGAGATTGATGAGAGTTTTTCAAAATGTGGTAGATATTCATATTGCTGGCCAAGGGATGCTGTTTATATTACAAAAGCACAAGATTTTTTGAAAATGACTAAGGAAACAGACAAGTTCTATAAAATATTTTGCAAAAATACTCAAAGCGTAAACGGTATGTGGGAGCAAAGATTTTTCTCAGACCGGAGCTCTTGCACCCTGCTGGGGATATCAAATTGACGAAACTGCAAGTGTAATTTATGGCGTGTATGAGCATTACTTGAGAACTAAGGATAAGAAGTTTTTGAAGGAGAATCTAAAAATGCTCGAGAAAGCTGTGAAATTTTTGGATAATTATCTTCAAGATATAAAAAAGGATGTACCTAAAATGCAAGTGAGCTATGACTTGTGGGAGATGCATGAGGGAATAAGCACTTATTCAGTTGCAGCAATTTATTCAGCTTTTGATGCTATGCTTAAGATTTATTCAGAATTAGAAGGAGAGATTACAGAAAATAGGCTAAAACAGGAGAATTTGCCAAAACAAAAACAGATTTTAGAGCAGGGCTTAGAAGACACAAAGGAATATATAAAGCAAAATTTATATGATGAAGAAAAGAAAAGCTTTGTAAGAAGTAAGACGGATAGAAGACTTGATATGAGTGTACTTGGACTTATAGTGCCCTTTGATATTTTTTCGCCAAATGAGAAAAAGGTTACAAATACAATAGAAATGATAAATTTAAAACTTCGTACTTATACAGGTGGATATTTGAGGTTTGAAGATGACCATTATACTAAAGGGAGACCTTGGGTCATAACAACTTTATGGATGGGATTGTATTATGCAAAAATTCATGATATAATACATGCTAAAGAATGCTTGGATTTTGTTATAAATTCAAGTACAAAACATGGATTTTTAGCAGAGCAAGTTGAAAACAGTAATATGGAATCAGCTTGGGTAATAGGTCTTGCATGGTCACATGCAATGTTTGTTATTTTGCTAGAGGAATTAATAAAATTAGAAGCAATATAGGAGGAACAAAAAATGAAGCAATATTTGTTTACATCAGAAAGTGTAACAGAGGGGCATCCAGACAAGCTATGTGATTTAATATCAGATACTATACTTGACGAATGCTTAAAACAAGATGAAAATTCACGTGTCGCAGTTGAAACATTTGCATCAAATGATAGAATTACAATAGCTGGGCAGCTTACAACAAATGCTAAAATAAATGCAGAGCAAATTGCAAGAGATGTGCTTAAAGGTATTGGATACAAAGGAAAAG
>CARDEQ010000205.1:0-2072 GCA_948958005.1 uncultured Clostridia bacterium | reverse complement strand
ATTGGCTGAAGCTTTTGTATTTGGAGGACGAGATGTACAAAAGGAGAAATTAGAAAAGGAGGGTATTAAAGTTGTGGACAACAAGGTGGATTTAGAGTTATATCAATGGAAACAGTAATATTATATCGCAAATTTTACATAAAAGAACAGTATGTTGCAAAATTTTACAATATATGATATAAATATGATATTAATACCCAAATTGGAGGGAAAATGGAGAAGGAAAAAATAAAAGGAGTGATAGAAGCTATACTTTTTGCAAGTCGGAAGAACTGTAACACTTAAAGAACTAGAACTAAGCCTTGAAATAGACCAAAGACAAATAATGCAAATAATACAAGAAATGCAAGAAGAGTATAAAAATGAGGCAAGAGGAATAGAAATAGTAAAAGCAGAAAATGGCTACACACTATCAAGTAAACTAGAATATCACGAATATATATACGGAGTAATAGACAAAAGAGTAAAACTAAGTTTATCACAGGCAGCATTAGAAGTGCTTGCGATAATCGCATACAATCCAAAAATCACAAGAGCAGAAATAGAAACAATAAGAGGAGTTGAATCAAACGCATCATTATATAGACTTTTAGAGCATGGACTAATAAAGGATGCTGGGAAACTGGATTTACCAGGTAGACCAGCATCATATAAAGTAACAGAGGAATTTTACAAGAAATTTGGAATAAACAACTTAGAAGATTTGCCAGAATTACCAAAATATAAAATGGATGAAAACAGACAAATAGTAATAGAAGATATTTTAGAAAATCAAGTAGAATCTAAAGAGGAGGAGGAAAACATTGATAAACAAGATAAAAGAGATAATGAAGCATAACGAAAGCCAATTATCAGAACATGCTTGTAAATCAGAAAATGCAATAAAGCTAAATGAAGAAGCAATTGATATAAGACCACCATTTTTCAGAGATATAGACAAAATTATACATTCGCAAAGCTATGCAAGATATATAGACAAAACACAAGTATTTTCGTTTATAGAAAATGATCATATAACACATAGAGTTTTGCATGTACAGTTAGTTTCCAAAATAGCAAGAACAATAGGAAGAGCATTAAAGCTAAATGAAGACTTAATTGAAGCAATAGCACTTCGGACATGACGTAGGGCATACACCATTTGGTCATGCAGGAGAGAAATTTTTAAATAATATTGCTGAAAAGGAAGGAATAGGATACTTCTGTCATAATGCACAAAGTGTAAGAATGTTAAAGAACATAGAAAACTTAAATTTAACAGTTCAAACCTTAGACCGGAATATTAGCGCATAATGGAGAAATACTTTTAAACAAGTATGAGCCAGATAAAAATAAGAAGCCAGAGGATGTTTTAGAAGAAGTAGAAAAAGTATTCAACATAAAAGGATACAGTAAACAAATAAAGACAATGACATTAGAAGCAAGCGTAGTTAGGTTATCAGACATAATTGCATATATAGGTAGAGACATAGAGGATGCAATAATAGTTGGCACAATAAAAAGAGAAGATATACCAGAAAAAATAACAAAAAGTTTAGGAAGTACAAATGCACAAATAGTTAATACATTAATAATGGATGTAATTGAAAACAGTTTAGAGAAGACATACCTCCAGTTTTCACCGGATATATTTGAGAGTTTAATTAAATTAAAAGAGTGGAACTATAAAAATATCTATGCATCAAAAGACGCAACTCAAAATTTAAATATATTAGAAAAAGCTTTTAGCGAACTTTATTACATATACTTAGATAAAGTAGAAGCAAAAAAAGAACTAGGTAAAATTACAGATAGCAGTGAAAAAAATCTATACTCATTCATAAGTACAAAATCAGAAGAGTACAAGAATAATACGGACATAAGAAGAATTATAATAGACTATATATCTGGACAGACTGATAAATTTTTCTTAAAGGAATGTAAAACATATATAAAAGATTTTAAAATATAAATGAACTTGCAAAAAAAATGCAATTATGCTAAAATACAAATGCAAAAGAGGAGAATTTAAAGTGGATTTATTAATAATTATATATATATTAGTATTTTTAGTATTTATACTTGTCGCATTT
>CARDEQ010000204.1:0-2096 GCA_948958005.1 uncultured Clostridia bacterium | reverse complement strand
TACTCCATCTGTTGTCCAGGCGTATATTTGCACTTGTCCTAAAGTGTTTATCTTAAATTGTGTAGTGTAAATAAGGCACAAATTAATGACATTTTGATATTTATTTTGCATACTTGCAGAGTTTTATTTTGAATGATATAATTACCATAATATTACCTCGAGTCAGGATTTCATTAGAATTGTGGAGGGAGTTTATGAATGTTGAGATATTATTTGTTCTAGATAGAGAAATTAAGCATAAACGGGAAGCTGTGCTAATTGTTCGAAGGAAGGGGAGTAATCTCAAACTTGTTGTAAAGCAAGAATATATACCAGATTTGTTTTCAGAGTTTAAAATTAAGAAAATTCATGAACTTGCAGGGAAGGAGGCTGTTCTAGATTTAGATACTCAACTGATTTATAGAAAACAGAGACGTTTGTCAGTAAATAAGATGCATACACCAGTGACATGTGAAATTTCAATAGTCAATTAGGTGTAATACTTCACAAAAGAGAAGATAAAATGCAAGAATTCCAGTGAGAAATCGCTGGAATTTTTGTAAATTATTTTTAAAGTAGCTATTTTAATTTTTGAAAAAATAGTATATAATATAAAAGTAAATTTTATAGAGGTAATTTAAAGTGAATGAAATTACAGAAAAACTTTTAGAGTCAAAGGATATCTTGGAGTTTAAGCAAAAGTTAAAAAATGAAATCAGTCCAATAACAATATTGGGCTTATCTGCTGTGTCTAAAGCTTGTATTATGGACTTTATTTATGAAGAAATAGAGAAGAATTTGTTGGTTGTTACATATAATGAGCTTGAAGCGCAGAATTTATATAGAAATATTAAAGCGATATGTCCTAATGCTTGTTATATTCCTAAAAAGGATATAATTACGTATGATTATGATGTACAAAGTATGGATATTCTTTTTGCTAGAATTGAAGGGATTTTGAAGCTTTTTAATAATGAGACTGGAATTTTTATAATAAGTACAGAAACTGCTATGCAACCTATTCTTTCTAAGGATATGCTAAAGAATAGTATTTTGAAAATTATAGTGGCTAATGAGTATAATTTAGAGGAAATAAAAAGTAGTTTGGTGAGTCTTGGATATGAGAGATGTGATATTGTTGAGGGAAAAGGTACTTTTAGTGTTCGTGGAGATATTCTAGATATTGCTATTTCGAATAAAAATGGCATTAGAATTGAATTTTTTGGTGATGAGGTAGATCAGATAAGGTATTTTGAAATTTCCACACAGAGGTCAACTGAAAGCGTTAATGAGGTTAAAATTTTTCCGCTTTCTGAGGATGTTGAAAAAGAGCCTAAGGGAAGTTTATTTGAGTATTTGTCAGATAATTCTATTGTTATTTTTGATGAAATAAGCAAAATAGATGTAAGAAGTAAGAATATCATAAAGGATAATCAGCTTTTGATAAAAGATTTAATAGAAAAAGACAAGAAAATACCGTATGTTTTAGAAAATATGTATAAGCTTGAGAAGGTAATAGGATTTACTAAAGAATTTCAAATTGTACATTTAGATTCACAGGATATTATACGTGAAGCTGAAAATTCAATTACTTTAAAATATGAAGATATAAAGGCATTTGACGAGAAATTTTTAGAAGCAACTAAACTAGAAAAAGAAAAAAAGACATATAAGCATAAATCTAGAACTTCTAACGAATTTAGAGAAGCAGAGAAGGTTACCTTTAGTGATTTAAAGATTGGTGATTTTGTTGTTCATAAGAGGCATGGAATTGGACAATATATTGGTGTAAATACAATTAAAGCTGATGGTATTACGAAGGATTATATTAAAATTAAATATACAGGTGAGGATATTTTATATATTCCAACTGATTCTCTTGATAGTATTAGAAAATATATTGGTGGTGGTGATAAGTCGCCTAAGATTAATAAACTAGGGGGAAAGGATTGGGAAAATACCAAAAATAAGGTAAAGTCAAATTTAAGAGAAGTTGCAAAAAATCTTGTAGAGCTATATGCAAAAAGACAAAAAATTAAGGGATATGCTTTTGAAAAAGATACACCATGGCAAAAGGAGTTTGAGGATGCATTCCCATATACAGAGACGGATGACCA
>CARDEQ010000203.1:0-2101 GCA_948958005.1 uncultured Clostridia bacterium | reverse complement strand
TTAACAAATTATAAAATTTTCAAATATTTAAAGGATGAATTGCAAATAAAAATGCGGTAATCTTTATGGAGGAATTAAAAATATGGATAACAAAGAATTAAAAAGTCATTTGCTAGATATGGAAAAGGGTGCAAAGTAAAGTGGGAAACAAAGCAACTGATAATATAAATACATATAAACATTGTATGTCATTTTAACATATAATGTTTATATGTGTAATTTTAATTTTATTAATAGTTAGTGAAAATCAAGAGAACTCATATTTGCAGGTTTTTGACCTGTCCATTTAGACGCTTCAAGGGCATCTCTTCTTGAAGCACCTTGTTGGATTTGGTTATTAAGTTCTGCAAGTCTATTTTCTAAACTAGAATTAAGGCTTTGTAATTCAGCTACACTCCTTCTTTTTAATTCACGACTAGAGATATTAGATAAATTCCAAATACTTCTATCTAAACTATTTATCCTTTTTATACTATCTACTAAACCAATTATTCTATCAGCTAAACTTGATTTCTCATATTCATCAGTTGGCTGTATCTGTACTGCTTGTGTATTTTTTGAACTTGAAAAAAATCTACGTATATTATCCGCTAATCCCATATCTATTCCTCCTTTTATTAATGATTTTATTATATATATATTGTAACAAATTTCTAACAAAAAGTCAAATTATGTTAAACTCTAGGCAAAAACAATTACTCAAGATAAAATTACTATGGACACTGAATAGAAAAATGTTAAGCTTTGTCATTAACAGCACAAAATAATCGAGTATAATAAGCATAGAAGCGAAAAGCAAAGGAGGCGCGAAAAAAACACAAATTGGTGTAAAGCGTCAAATAATGTCAAATTCGGAGACAACAGTTTAAAGCTGCTTCCTCCGAATTTTTATAAAATTTCATATAAATATAATAAGATTACTCATTCCAATTATGGAAAACCTCAGATACATCATCTAGTTCATCAAGCTTCTCAATCAATCTCTCCATCTTTTCTGCACCTTTTTCATCCAAATCAACATAAGTTGTAGGCACCATTTGTATAGCAGCTTCTAGGAAGGTTAATCCCTTAGACTCTAAGGCTTCTCTAACATTAGAAAAATCCTCAGGAGATGTTGTTATCTCATAAATTTCAGCTTCAGCGGAAAAATCCTCTGCACCACATTCAAGAGCAAGCATCATAAGCTCATCCTCAGATATAGTTGTAGCTTCTTTTTCGATTACAATAATACCCTTTCTATTAAACATATAAGATACACAACCAGTTGTACCAAGACTTCCACCAGCTTTATCAAATACATGCCTTACATCTGCTGCTGTTCTATTTCTATTATCTGTTGTTGCATTAACAATTACAGCAACTCCACTAGGACCATATCCTTCATAAGTAATTTCTTCATAAGTCTCATTATTTCCAGCACCTGAGGCTCTTTTAATTGCATTATTTATTGTATCATTTGGCATGTTTGCTGCTTTACATTTAGCAATTACATCCTTTAATTTTGAATTACCTGCTGGATCCGGACCTCCCTGCTTAACTGCGATTAGTAGTTCTCTACCAAGTTTTGTGAAAATTTTTCCACGTGCTGCATCTGCTTTACCTTTTTTAGCTTGAATATTATGCCATTTGCTATGTCCTGACATGTATATCTCCTCCTTTATTTGTATAAATACTTTTTTATTATAGCACATTTGTTTAAATTTGTGTAGGGGTTTTACAAATATTTTATATATTACTTAAAGTAAATTTTCAATTAATCCATTTCAAATATATATTCTAAATTCATTGTAAATAGCATATAATATTAATAAAAACATAAGAAGAAGGTAAAAATGTTAGATATTTTAAAATTTTTTTCAACTGAAATCAAAGATAAAATCTTAGAACAAAACCTAGAAGGCTTAGAAGAAATCAGAATTCGAGCCTTTAGACCTATCATACTAAAATCTTCAAATCGAGAAATAATTCTAAATTACAAGCCTATGCAAAAAGAAATATTACAAACTCTACAACTATTATGTGATAATTCTATATATAGCTTTCAGAATCAAATATGCAATCGGATATATAACTGTTGAACGGTGGTCATAGAGTTCGGGAT
>CARDEQ010000202.1:0-2143 GCA_948958005.1 uncultured Clostridia bacterium | reverse complement strand
TAGCTTCTCCAATTTAATTTCTCCCAAATATAAAATTAAAATGGATTTAAAATTAAATGGCAGGGGTAGAAGGACTCGAACCCTCACAGGCGGTTTTGGAGACCGATGTGCTACCATTGACACTATACCCCTATATACTTTCTCAAAACAACTTACTAATTTATTATACAATTTTTATTAAAAATATGCAAGTCTATTTTGAAAAAAACTCAAATAAAGAAAAAAGAGAGAAAGTGTCAAAAAGCCCCGTCCCCTCTGACACTTTCTCTCTTTTTCAGGTATAACTATTGAATAATTATGTAAAATATAGTATAATAATATACACAAATTTATTTGAAGGATGGACTTGGAGGATTGATATGTATATAACCAAAATACGTAAATGGATTAATTGGTTTTTGTATCCGAATTTATCTATGCGGAGAATAGTAAAAGATTATTCTAATCCTGAAAATGTTAACTCAAAGCTTTGTTCAGACTGTAAAGGAGAATGCTGTAAGCGTTGTGGATGTCACTTTAGTCCAGAGGATTTTGCTGAAATTTCTTTTGAATTTCTCAAAAAAGAGATACAAAAGGGGTATATTTCAATTGATTATTTCAGCAAAGTGACTACTTGTATGGACACAGGGGCATATATTATTAGGATTAGAAATCAAGCTTCTCCTATTGTGGATTTAGATCAAAGGATAAGACCATGCATATTATTGACAGAAAGAGGATGCAAACTTGATTATAAGCACAGACCAAGTGGTGGAAAATTGCTGAAACCGAAGGTTGAAGGAAGGGGTAAAAAGAAAAGACGGACCTGTTATTCTACTTATAATATTACAGCATGTTGCCAGGAATGGATGCCATATCAAAAGTTACTTCAAAGGTTAGTCAAATATTTCAAAAACAAAAATTTTCCATGTTCATTGTGAGGTTCAGAACTAAAAGAACCTAGAATTAAGAAAGCAAAAAGCGAAGCAAGCAACCTGCAAGCTTCGCTTTTTGCTTAAATTGTGGTGGAGACGAGGAGAGTCGAACTCCTGTCCAATAATACTTCCATATAAATTTCTCCGAGTGCAGTTTATTATTAGGATTTCCCGAAGATTTAAGTTAATAAACAAACTTTAATCTTCAGTAGCTTCTAGAATACCTACTACTTTAGAAGCATCAAGTAGTTTTGTTTCCTACGAAGGTATGCGCCTTAGCTAAAAACCGTAGGCTTTTTTAGTAAGACGTAACTGCACTTAGGCAGCTAATGCTAATTCTCTATTATCAGCGTTTATTTTATTTTTCGTCTTTTTAAGGTGGCCAGACGAATCCACCACTCGCTATTTATATTTCTATGTTATTGTCGAAACCAAATACGTCCCCATATAAAATTTATTATACATTAATTATATTAGAAAAGCAAGTGCTTGACAAAAATAAAATGTATGGTAATATATAGCTATGCAACCAATAAAAGTAAAAGAGTTAATATAGGTGAAAGATGTAATAAGTGCAACAATACTAACATATAGTAGAAAAATATTATTCTTGTAAAAAATTGGAGGATAGATGTACTAAAGTAGAAATTTATATTACCAAAATGATAAAATATTATTTAAATAATTTTGAAGCTAAAAAACAGGATAAAATCTTTGAAAAGATATTGACAAAGTTATAAAAAAATAGTACAATAATATATGCACTGTAATAAAAAGTGCTTGTTCGTGGACGGTGGATGTAGCGTAGTTGGTTAACGCGCCAGTTTGTGGCACTGGAGACCGTGGGTTCGAGTCCCATCTTCCACCCCAGTACTTTATATTGGGCTGTAGCCAAGCGGTAAGGCACATGACTTTGACTCTGGCATGCGCTAGTTCGAATCTAGCCAGCCCAGCCATTCGTATAGGCGACTTTCAGTTTTTGAAAGTTGTTTATTTTTTTATATGTCAAACAAATTGTCAAACAAATTCGCAAAATCAATTTTTATAATCCAATATTAAACATTTTAATTTTATTTTCGATAATGGTGTTTAAATATGATAATTTTTTATTTTTATGCAAAACTAATTGCATTTGCTAAAACATTAGCAGAGACATTTTTAGTATTACTTTCTAAATGTGTATATAAATTTGCAGTAGTAGAATAGGTAGAATGCCCTAGCCATTCTTG
>CARDEQ010000201.1:0-2152 GCA_948958005.1 uncultured Clostridia bacterium | reverse complement strand
ATTTCCCATATGCTATAAGAGTAGTTTCAGAAGTGCTAAGTTCAAACGGCTCTACATCGCAAGGAAGTATTTGTGGAAGCACCTTGGCTCTTATGGATGCAGGTGTACCACTTAAAGCCCCAGTTGCAGGAATTTCAACAGGACTTGTTACAAGTCCAGAAGACCCTGACAAGTATATTATGCTTACAGATATTCAAGGCATAGAGGATTTCTTCGGAGATATGGACTTTAAGGTTGGTGGAACACATAAAGGAATAACTGCTATACAAGTAGACATTAAAATCGATGGCTTGACATATGATATTATTGAAGAGGCTTTTGCAAGAACTAAAAAAGCAAGGGAGTATATTTTAGATGAAATAATGTTAAAGCAAATAGCTGAGCCAAGAAAAGAATTATCTAAATATGCACCTAAGATTACTACTATAAAAATAAATGTAGATAAAATTAAAGACGTTATTGGACCTGGCGGAAAAATGATTAACAAGATTATAGATTTAACTGGTGTGAAAATAGATATACAAGAGGACGGAAATGTCTTTATATATTCTTCTGACCAAGAAAGCGGAAATAAGGCACTAGATATGATTGACGAGATTACAAGAGAGATTGAGCTTAATGGGATATATGAAGGAAAAGTTGCAAGAATAATGAATTTTGGTGCTTTTGTTGATATTGGTGGGGGAAAAGAAGGATTACTTCATATTTCTAAGATATCAGAAAAACGTATCAATAAGGTTGAGGACGTTCTTAATATAGGAGATACAGTTAAGGTTAAAGTTTATGAGATTGACGAGCAAGGAAGAATTAATTTGACTGCTAAAGGAATTTAGGATTATTTTAATAAAATTTCTTTCTTAAAATAATCTTAAATCTAGAGGAAAAATTTGCATTTTTTTAAACAATGTAGTATAATAGATAATGGTTAGGGAAATAAGCCTTTAACTAAATTAAACAAGAGAGGTTTGAAATGGAATATTTATATATATTACAACAAGCAATAATTTGTATAATAACAGTATTCTGGTTATATCAATTGCTAATTAGTATATGTTCATTTGTAAAACTTAAAGATAAACCGATGCTTACAGATAAACAGCATAAATTTATGGCTATAATTCCAGCACATAATGAAGAAGCAGTAATAGCAAATTTAGTAGAAAGTTTAAATAATCAAAGCTACCCTAAAGAATTATTTGACATTTATGTTATAGCAGATAATTGTACAGATATGACTAAGGAGATTGCTAAGAAGGCTGGAGCTATAGTTTATGAAAGACAATCTGAGGCTCGGTAAAACTAAAGGTCATGCTCTTCAATGGTTTTTATCTCAAAAAATAGAGGAAAATGCAGATTATGATGCCTTCTGTGTATTTGATGCAGATAATATAGCTCATAAAGATTTTATAAAAAATATGAATAAAAAGTTGTGTCAAGGCGAAGAGGTGGTTCAAGGATATAGAGATATAAAGAACCCAACAGACAGTTGGATTGCTTCTGGGTATGCTATATTTTATTGGATGATGAATAGATTTTATCATTTAGCTAGATACAACCTAGGATTATCTCCATTAATAAATGGAACAGGATTTATGGTAAAATTTGATGTTATTAAACCAAATGGCTGGGAAACTTATACCTTGACAGAAGATATAGAGTTTTCTTTACAAAGAATTATAGCAGGAAAAAAGCTAGGATGGGCAACTGATGCAATAGTATATGATGAGCAACCTGTGGGCTTTAAACAAAGCTGGTCTCAACGTTCAAGATGGACAGTTGGTCATATTCAATGTATGGAAAGATATACTAAAAAACTTGGAAATTCAGTAAAAGATAAGAAAACATTGGTTACTTTAGATGGACTTTTATATATAGTTGGAAGCATTCCTATGTTCATAGTAACTCTTCTTTTATTAGTAATAAATGCAGGACTTTATATAGGAGATACAATGACAAAAGCGGAATTAATTAGAAGCTATGTTATGTATTTAGTTCCAACCTTCATTTTACCAATAGCAATAGGAGCATTCATAATGGTATTAGATAAAAGACCAATTAAGCCGATGATAAAAGGATTACTATGTTACCCATTATTCCTAGGTTCATGGTTATTAATTAACTTTAAATGTTTATTCAAAAAAGATACTAATTG
>CARDEQ010000200.1:0-2177 GCA_948958005.1 uncultured Clostridia bacterium | reverse complement strand
GCATATTTGCCTTTAAGCTTCTGCATAAATTCATCTTTTGAAATTACTACTTCTGATGCATATTGCGGATATGCATCTTCTCCTCCGAGTTTCTACTGGATTTAAGTAAGGTAAATCCTTTCCTCCCCATACATTCGATACATTTTCCGTCGTTCCCCCACTATTTGCATGAAAAAATGCATTTATTACCTTTCCTTCATATGCAATGACCTCTCCGTACAGTAGCATTTACAGCCTCTACAATTTTATTCCATCTTTCCTGCTTATTATCTGCCCATCTTTCCATTCTTTTTTCTTTAGATATCCAAGCTTGACAGCAAGTTGCACTATCACATATATCTGCATTTTCATGTGGAGTTCCACTTATTATTTTATATAGTGTATATGTTCTTGCAGCAACACTTTGCGCCTTCAACGCTTCTAACTCATAATCCACTGGCATTTCTGCTGAGACAACCTCTACAATATAATCATCTATTGCTTTTTCTTCCACCTCTCCTGTTTCTCCATGTAAAAGCTTTATCGTTCCAAAATCACTATATGCATATTTTTCAACCTCTAATTCTGGAGCTTCTGGCGGATTTGAAGCCTCTTTAATTTTAAATCTTACTGTAAAAAATATAGGTATTAAAAAGCATACACCTATTAAAATTAGAATATATATTGATATCTTTTTCATACTGCCTCCAAACTAGTTCTCATTCTATCTAAAACCTTTTTTTCTATTCTTGATACTTGTACCTGTGATATTCCGAAGTATTTTTCCAACCTCTGTTTGAGTTTTATTTTTGTAGAACCTTAACAATATTATTTGTTTTTCTTGATTTTTTAATCCTTCTATTAGTTGACTAACTGTTATTCTATTAATTATATCATTTTCTTCATTCTCATTTGATGGAAGTTTATTTATTAATTTAATATTCCTCTCATCCTCTGATTTTCCTTCTTCTCTATATATTGATTCAACCGGATTTCTAGCTTCTAGTGCAGCCGCAATTTCCTCTTTATCTATTTTTAATTTTTCTTCTAACTCCTTCATTGTAATATTTTCTCCTGTCTGTCTCAAATGCTCCTCTTCAAGTTTTCCTATCTTCATATTTAACTCTTTTATACTTCTACTAACCTTTATAATTCCGTCATCTCTAATAAATTTTTTTATTTCTCCTAAAATATATGGGACTGCATATGTAGATAATTTTACATCAAAACTTGTATCAAATCTTTTAATTGCCTTTATAAATCCCATACATCCTATCTGGTATAAATCCTCTGTCTCATATCCCCTTCCGCAAAACCTTTTAACAATACTCCAAATTAATCCCTGATTATCTTGTATCAGTTTAGTCATTGCCTCATTGTCACCGCTGGCTTGCATTTTTTATGTCCTCTATACGATTTTCATACATTTAGGCTTGTCTCCTTTGTTAGTTTTCTTTGATATGTTTAACCATAGTTACTTTAGTTCCAAGTCCAAGTATTGATTCTAAAATTAGTTCATCCATAAAGCTCTCCATTATTGTAAATCCCATTCCAGACCTTTCTAAATCTGCTCTTGTGGTATATAATGGCTCTTTTGCTATATCTACATTTTCTATTCCCTTTCCTGTATCTGATATTTCTATTGTTAACTTTTTATCAATTATGTATGAGTGAATTTTAATAAATCCCTCTTTTCCTTCATATCCATGTATTATACAATTTGTAACCGCCTCAGAAACTGCTGTTTTAATATCTGCAATTTCTTCAATAGTTGGATCAAGGCTTGATGCAAAAGCTGCAACTGTAACTCTTGCAAAAGCTTCATTATTCGATTTACTCGAAATTTCTAAAGTCATTTCATTATCATATTTATCTGACATTTTTTTCGCTCCCTTCTAGCTTATTTTGATAATCTTAGGTATTCCGCTCATTTCTAGTATCTTTCTTATATTTGATTTTACATTAATCATCTCTAAATTCCCTCCAAGCATCTTTACCACCTTATATCTACCAATTAACATACCTATCCCTGCGCTGTCCATGAAAGTAACCTGATCAAAATCAAATACAACTCTTTTAGGAACATATCTCTCAATTTCATTATCAACCTGCCTCCTTATTTTTTCTGACCAATGATGGTCAATTTCTTCTGTAACTCTAAAAGTTAACAGCTTGTCCTTTTCTTCATAATCTATATT
>CARDEQ010000199.1:0-2189 GCA_948958005.1 uncultured Clostridia bacterium | reverse complement strand
TTCGCTTATTATATTAAATTCTGATAAAGCAAAGAGACTTATTCAAGAAGTGTCAAATCAAATAGTAAAAAAAGAAGTAAATTTAGATGATGCGATAAAATACAATTTGAGTATGATAAAATCTGTAAACAAAGGAGATAAATTTGAAAGAATCTCAAGGCTTATTGAGGAAAATAGAGAGGAAGAACTATTTAAAGGGGCAAAATAAATATGAATGTATTAATGTCAGTTAATAAAAAGTTTTTAGAAAATGCAGAAGAAATGATATTTTCGATATTATATTATAGTAGTGAAAAAATCAATTTGTATATGATGTATCAAGATAATGAGCTTAGTAAAGAAGATATAAAAAATATAAGTGAATTTGTTTCGAGGACTGAAAAAGGAAGAATGATACCAATAAAATTTGATACAAAAATGCTAAATGAAATGCCAATAGATGATGGAAAAGGGAACTTTTTTGGATTAGAAGCATATAGCAGATTATTCTGTGCATTTAAACTTCCAAATGAAGTAGAAAAGATATTATATTTTGATGTAGATATGGTATGCACAGGAGATATAAAAGAAATATATGATATAGATTTTGAGGAGAAAATGTGGATTGCGTGTGCGGATGAAGGGATTAGACATGAGGACTTAGTGAGGTTAGAGCTTCCTAGCGATTTTCAATATATAAATTCTGGTATGTTATTGATAAATACAAAAAAATTGAGAGAAAATTATACTGAGAAAGATATAGTTAATTTAATGAAAAAGTATCATAGAATCTTGATATATCCAGATCAAGATTTTATTAATAAAGTGTTTGCAAAAGATATTAAAATAGTATCAAATAAATATAATTTACTCGCAAAGTGTATACAATATAAAGAATTAAAGGAGAAGCCATTAATAATACATTATGCAGGAACAACAAAACCATGGCACGATGATGTCTCTAGGTTTGAATTAGAATATATGGAACCATATTATGCAGCACTTAGATTACAAAAAAAAGCAAAAGAGTTGAAATTAAAGAAGCTACTAAAAGATCATAAAGCTCATGGGTATAAAGCATAAAGTACAGAAACAAGCAAAATAAGAACATTATTTTAACTTTATGTAGTTGCTTTATGGGAAAACACTTATTAAAAATATAATGTAACCAAGCTATCCTTTCTTGAATATAATGTATTAATAAACCAATTAAGAAAGGAGCTTACAGTCATGATAGAAGAAATGAAAATAAGATACGACATAGCAGAAAGATGCGAAGAAAATAGACACCCAAGTTGTAATAATAAAGGAAATAAAACTTGCTCATGCATAGAAATAGTTATAGCAATACTTGCAGCATTATTTATAGGTGTTATTGGTATTATTATAGGAGCTGCTTTAAGTGTAGTAATACTTGCAGCACTTCCAGCAATAATAGTACTTGCAGTAGTACTACTTGTGCTATTAGTATTAAGTATAATAATCGCTATATGCTGCAGAAATAAAAACAAGAAAAGTAAAAAAACTTGTTGTTGTTCATGCAAATAGTGATAGATAAAAACAGTCAAGGGGGAGCTAAAATCCCCCTTGACTGTTCTTTTTATGAGATACTAGAAGGCTCTCATAATCCAATCAAGCAAATTAAAACGTGAGAATATGCACACAGAAATGAGTGAAACAGTGCTCATAATCTTGACTAAAATGTCAAGAGAAGGACCAACAGTATCCTTCAAGGGATCACCGATGGTATCTCCAACAACTGCAGCATGATGTGCCTCGCCTCCTTTTTCTTCACCAGGAACACCACCGATTTCAATAAATTTCTTAGCGTTATCCCATGCACCGCCAGTATTTCCACAGAATATAGCAAGCATTATAGCAGAAATAATTCCGCCTAGCAAGATGCCAGCAACAAATTCAGAGCCAAAGGCAAAGCCGCCTATTACAGGAAATAAAACGGCTAAAAGAGCAGGAGACTTCATCTCATGCAAAGCAGAATTAGAGGAGATTTCGATACATCTCTTATAATCTGGCTTAGCTTTTCCTTGGCGAAGACCAACAATGTCCCGAAGCTGTCTTCTGACTTCTTGAACCATACTGTTAGCTGCTCTTGATACAGACTTGATAAGCATTCCAGAAAAATAATATGGAAGTGCAGCTCCAATCAAGATGCCAACAAGCACAAGAGGATTTAGAAGATTGAGCGAAAT
>CARDEQ010000198.1:0-2327 GCA_948958005.1 uncultured Clostridia bacterium | reverse complement strand
GGAAATTTATGAGTATGCAAATGGAAGAATTGGAATAAACCAATTAAATGAACAAACTAGACAATATATGCTATCTTGGGTAAGAAGTGCATTAAGAGAACAACAAAACAGTGATGCCAGTGTAAGAATGACATATGAAGACATTATGGCATGGCTTGTAAACATATAGAAGAATAATATAAAGGACCAGATGGAAAAATCAATATTCCAACAGAGCTAGAGGAATGGAAAGCATCAACAATGACAACTGAATATGGTGGAGACGAAGTAGTTAGAATAACTATTGAGGACGAAGCAGGAACACCAATAGAAATACCAATCCCACCACCAAAAAAAGAAGAAAACTTGTTAATGAAGGTTGCAGGTAACGTATTCTTAGATCAAAGAGAGACAAAAGGTGATGGAAAAGAAGCTAACGGAAAACTTGACCAAGGTGAGACTTTATTAAAGGGTGTAGAAGTTACATTATATGAAGCATCAGGCAAAAAAGCAGAGCTTATAAAGACAGAGGGTGCTGAATTACGTCACAACCCAACTGTAACAGACGAAAACGGATATTATGAATTCAATGGAGTAGACCCAATGAAAAAATACTACGTAGAATTCAAATATAACGGAATGGAATATAGAGCGACAACAGAAGGCTCAGAAGCAATATATAACACAGAAGAATGGGCAAAGACTTCAAAAGCGCATCAAGAGGGAGGAGTTGCTGATAAATATAAGACAATTACAGCAGATACTAAAGCATATCATTATGACGAAATAGCAGGACTTTATGCAGAAGTAGCAGACTTAGCATTAAAACATATTCGTGAGAATGAAGCTGAATTAAATATGGATGCAATCCGTGCAGAGGTTCAAGGTAGACATTCAAGCGACCCTGAAATTGCTGATAAGATAAACTATATGAAGGAGGTTGAAGTAAAGGCATATGCTGGATATTCTGTAAATGGAAGTAAAGCAGAGACATATCCACACAAATCACTTGGAACAAGCTTTATAATAAATGCATTACCACTAGGCTCAGGTAAGACATCAGTTGAATATGCAGGAGATAATGTAAAGCTTCTATATCCAGGACAATTGCAAATACATTGTGGATTAGTAGAAAGAGCAGTAGCTGACCTTTCACTTGTAACAGATATAGTTGAAACAACAGTATCAATGAACAGATATGATACAACATACGATTATTATAGAGGTGAAGGAAATTATCACCAATATATGTACGAAGAAGATTATGCATATTCAACTACACCAAATGAAAATGGTATTGCATACTATACAGAGGACAATGTACATTTCTATATAACATATGAAATAGTACTTACAAATGAGACAGATTTAGGCTCTAAAGTCCTTGAAGTAGTTGATTACTATAACAAAGAATTAGTATTTAACCAAAATGGTTATACAACAACTAAGGGAACATATATCCCAGCAATTACCTCATATATAGGAGATAATCCAGGAGGTACAAATGCATTAGGTGTAACAGCATCAAGCGGCTCTGGATATGCAGCAGCAAAGGGTGGAACAGCAGATTATAAGACACTATATTTACAATTAAATAGCAATATAGCAGAAGGATTAACGAATTCACATAAAATAAGACTAACATTTGAATTAACAGGAAATAGTGATAATGCTAAAGAAGTATTAAAACAATACTTATATCAAGAGGACCAAAAGGATGGAAATGGATATTCTAAATCTTGGATAATTGGTAACTATGCAGAAATAAATGCATATGGAACAGATGAAGGATATCTAGATAGAGATTCAAGACCTGGAAACTTCAAAATAGATAAATTTGAAGAGTATAATACACATTTTACAGAGGCTTTCGTAAAATATATTTTAGGCGGAGGAGAAGAAGCATCTCGTGAAATGAACATGTGGCTAAATAGAATGAAGGAACTTCAAGAGGATGACGCATGGTATGTTGGAATCTCACTTACAAATAACGGATTTGTAAGAGAGATGACAGGTAATGCATGGGAGGCAGTAGACGGAGATAGAATAAAGAATTCATTAGGCTTAAATGTAAAATATGATGGAGGAAGCAGAATACTAAATTACAATGAAGCAAATAAAATAGCAGGCATCAAAGTAGAATTAGTAGAGCTTCTAAAACAAGGTGATAGAGAAAATGGCTTAGATGGAAACCAAGTTGTGAGAGCTGTAACAACAACAGATGCAAATGGACAATATAAATTCAAATCATATATTGCAGGAGATTATACAGTAAGATTTGTATATGGTGGAGACGATTCAACGCCTATAAGTAATATAAGCAGGAATACTTTTGAACCAACAGAAGA
>CARDEQ010000197.1:0-2328 GCA_948958005.1 uncultured Clostridia bacterium | reverse complement strand
TATTTTGTTTTTTTTGGAATGACTGCCCTTTTCATTACCTCCCTTATTTTTTGCACCAGGAAGTATTTCTCCTTTATATATCCATACTTTTACACCGATTTTTCCATAAGTTGTATCTGCTTCATAGAAGCCATAGTCTATATCAGCTCTTAAAGTTTGAAGTGGTATTGTACCTTCTTTATAGAATTCTGTTCTTGCCATATCAGCACCAGCTAATCTTCCAGATACAGAAGTTTTTATTCCTAAAGCACCTGCTTTCATAGCTTTTGCCATTGCTTGCTTCATTGCTCTTCTAAATGAAATTCTCTTTTCTAGTTGAGCACATATACTTTCTGCTACTAATTGTGCATTAGTGTCAATATCTTTAACCTCAATAATATCTATTTTAACATCTTTTCCAATCATCTTTTGTAAATCAGTTTTTAATGTTTCTACTAGACTTCCACCTTTTCCTATTACTAGTCCTGGTTTTGCTGTGTAAACATTAACTTTAACTAGTTTAGTAGTTCTTTCAATTACGATTTTTGAAATACCACTAATAAATAATTTTTTCTTAACATATTCACGGATTTTATGGTCTTCTACTAAGTAATCAGAATAATTTTTCTTATCTGCATACCATTTTGAGTCCCAATCTTTGATTACACCAACTCTTAATCCATGTGGATGCATTTTTTGTCCCATAACTTAAGACTCCTCCTTCCTAATCTCTTTCTTTAAGCACTATTGTAATGTGACTTGTTCTCTTTCTTATTCTTACTGCTGAACCTTTTGCTGCTGGTCTAATTCTTTTTAGAGTTGGACCTTGATTTGCATATATTTCAGCAACATATAAATTTTGGCTTTTCATGTTATGATTGTTTTCTGCATTTGCTATAGCTGATTTTAATAGCTTTTCAATTGTCTCTGATGCTATTTTTGGTGTGAACTTAACAATTGCTAATGCTTCTGCTGCATCTTTTCCTCTTATTAAATCTGCAACTATCTTTACTTTTCTAGCAGATATTCTTGCATATTTAAGAGTAGCTCTAGCTTCAATGTTTACAGTTTCTTCCATTTCGCCAACCTCCTTATTTTAATCTCTATTTTTTAACATTTGATGCTTTTTCTCCTGCGTGACCTTTAAAGGTTCTTGTTGGAGCAAATTCACCTAATTTATGTCCTATCATTTCTTCAGCAATATATACTGGTACATGTTTTCTTCCGTCATGAACAGCTATTGTGTGTCCAACCATTTGTGGATATATTGTTGAAGCCCTTGACCATGTTTTTAGTACTTCTTTTTTGTTTGCTTCGTTCATAGCTTCAATTCTCTTTAATAGCTTAGGCTCAACGAAAGGCATTTTTTTGCTTGATCTTGACATGTAATTTTTTCCTCCTTTTCTTTACAAGGTATACAGCTAAAAAACTAATTTTTTAGTTGTAAAAGTTATCTGTAAATCTCACAATGTTTGCTAACAGCTAACTTTATTTCCTTCTCTTAACAATAAACTTATCAGATGTTTTATGCTTCTTTCTTGTTTTGTATCCAAGTGCTGGTTTACCCCAAGGAGTAAGTGGTCCTGGACGTCCAACTGGTGCTTTACCTTCACCACCACCATGAGGGTGATCTACTGGGTTCATAACGCTACCACGAACTGTTGGTCTTATTCCCATATGTCTTTTTCTTCCTGCTTTTCCTAGTTTTACGTTTTCATGATCCGCATTTCCAATACTTCCTATTGTTGCTCTACATCTAACTTGAACTAATCTCATTTCTCCTGATGGAAGTCTTACGTGAGCATATTTTCCTTCTTTTGCCATAAGCTGTGCACTTTGTCCTGCACTTCTTACCATTTTTGCACCTTGACCTGGATTTAATTCAATATTATGAATTAGTGTACCAACTGGTATACTTTCGATTGGCATACAGTTACCTGGTTTAATATCTGCTTTCCCACCAGATACTACTTTATCTCCATCTGTTAATCCTACTGGAGCTAGTATGTATGCTTTTTCTCCATCTTCATATTGGATTAATGCTATATTTGCACTTCTGTTTGGATCATATTCTATACCGATAACTGTTGCTTCCATGTTATCTTTTCTTCTTTTAAAATCTATTATTCTATATTTTTGTCTGTTTCCTCCACCTTGATGACGTACAGTTATTCTACCATATGAGTTTCTTCCTGCTTTTTCTTTCTTTACTGTTAATAAAGATTTTTCAGGAGTTTTCTTTGTTATTTCATCAAATGTAGAAACTGTCATGTTTCTTAGTGATGGAGTTGTTGGTCTAAAATGTTTCATTCCCATTTTGTTTTTCTCTCCTTTTAATTTTATTTAGTA
>CARDEQ010000196.1:0-2338 GCA_948958005.1 uncultured Clostridia bacterium | reverse complement strand
GAAGGAACAACTATAGCACCAAAAGATTGTGGAGTATATACAGTAAAAGTTATAATACCTGAAAAAGATAACTATAATACTACTGGAAATGAAGAAGAAAAAACAGGCTTAACAATCGGAACAATGACAATAGTTCCAAAAGAGGAAGAGGTTGTAGTTACAATTAATAATAAAACAAGTGAATATGGAAAACCAGCTGTAACATTAGATTATAGTATCCCTGATGGAGCAGTATATGAAGGTGATGATTTAGGAATTACATTAAAAGTAGTTGACGAAAATGGAAAGGATATAACAAACGACATAAATTCATTACCAGCAGGTGAATATTCAATTGTAGGAGAAGCAAGTAATAAAAATTACAAAGTAAAATTTGTAGATGGAGCATATACAATAACTAAAAAGAATTTAACAGTTAAAATAATAGACAAAACAAGTATATATGGAAATGATATGACAGAATTAGAATATGACTTTGATACAACTGAATTGGTTAATGCAAGTGATGCATTAAATATAGTATTAAGCATAATGGCAAGTGATGGACAAACAGTTATCCCAAGTAAGGATATACCAAAAACAGATGTAGGAAGCTACACTATCAAAGGCACATATTCAAATGATAACTATAATGTAACATTTACAAATGTAGATAATACAAGCACAAACGGAGTATATAGAATAATAGAAAGAGATGTAACAACAGAGGAATTAGATTTCGATATACCACAAGATTTAATATATGATGGAACTGCAAAAACAGTAACAGTAAATGCAGGAGCAGGTATAACAGGTCTAGGAGAAGCTATAACAATAAAATATTATCCAGTAATTAATGGTGTAGAGGCGTCAGTTGGCTTAACAGATGCACCAGTAAATGCAGGAATATATAATATAAAAGTAGATGTAACAAAGGGAACAAACTATAATAAAGTAGAGAACTTAGAAATCGGAACCTTAGAAATTGCAAAAAGAGAAATAACAGAGGAAAATAGAGATACATACTTAAATTATACTATACCAGAAAGAGCACCAAGCACTGAAGGAATACCAGCAACTTCAGTAGAATGGGATGGAAATGCACATCCAGCAACAGCTGAATTAACAGCAGCCTTCAAAGACATAAATTTAGGAATAGATATCAAAGTATTATATAATGGAAAAGAAATAGCAAATGGCCCAGTTGAACTAAGTATATTAGAAGAAAATGGACAATATGATGTAACAGTAACAGTAAATGGACAAAACTTCTATACTGATGGTGCTATAACAATAGGCAGCTTTAAGATAATAGATACAGTAAATCCTGTAATTACATTAATAGGTGATGACGAAGTAGAAATATTTGTTGGAGATGGATATAATGATAGAGGTGCAACTGCACTTGATAACCATGAT
This sequence comes from uncultured Clostridia bacterium, assembly GCA_948958005.1. Lineage (GTDB taxonomy): Bacteria > Bacillota > Clostridia > TANB77 > CAG-508 > JAAWPK01. The sequence goes on along the minus strand of CARDEQ010000196.1, from coordinate 940 downwards.
AATGATATAACAGCAAATATTAATATAGAAAAAGATGTAAATCCAAATAAAGCAGGAGAATATACAGTAACATATACAGTAACAGATATGTCTGGAAATGAGCACCAAGTAGTTAGAAAAGTAAATGTAGTAAAAAGACCACAAAATGAAATAATGACAACCATAGAAGATGAAAAAGACAGAATATTTACTATAACAGATAGAGGCTTTGACTTAAAGAGTAAATTAACAAGTGCACCAGCAGATAACGGAGGAGTAACCTTTGCAGTTCCTCAAGGCTTAGAGGGAATTGCAGTAGTTGATGAAAATACTGGAGTGGTAACCTTTAAAGATATCGGAAATGCAAGCATTATGGTAGCTTTTGGAGAAACAGAAAAATACAATGCTAAAGTAAAGGAATATCCAATAGTTATAACAAAAGCAGATTTAGTAGCTTCAAACTTTAAGGTATCTAGAATAGATGGAGATAATTATACTTATGCACCAAATACAGAGCATACAATAAATGTAAAAGCATTTGAAAATGACGAAGACTTTAGACAAAGAATTGGTGAATATCAAGTAATCTTCAAAGACGAAGCAGGAACAATATATGCAAATCAAACTACTTCAAGAGTAGCTTTTGGAGAATACAATGTTAAGACACCAGTAAATGCTGGAACATATACAGTATTTGCAAGAAAAGTAACATCAATAGGAGCAGACTGGTTTAATGCAACAGAAAGTGACCTTGAAATAGGAACAATTACAATTGCTAAAGCAACATATGATATGTCAGGTGTAACTCTTGGAACAAATGGTAGAATAGAGACAGTATATAATGGACAAATTCAATTAGTAGATATTGAAGGAAAGACTAACTTACCAGCAGGTGTTGGATATACAATAGTATATAGCGAAGAAAATCCAATCAATGCAGGAGCATATACAGTAACAGCTA
>CARDEQ010000195.1:0-2338 GCA_948958005.1 uncultured Clostridia bacterium | reverse complement strand
TCAATTACCGAAGAGCAACTTGCTGATGCAGACAGACTAATTTCTGCACTTGAGTATGATCTGATTTAACGGACTGGAGCCCTAGAAGCCACCTATGTCACATTTTGTGAAAAGGTGGCCTCTAGGGTTTTTATATAAAAATATGAAAATTAGACAATTTATAGTAAAACTATTGACACTAAAGGTATTTACCCTTATAATAAGAATTAAGGATGTATGCAGGAGGCAGTAAATGAAAGAGGCTACGCAGTTTTTTGAGTTCGATAGTGATTTTAATTCAAAAACAGATGAAGAGCTTATTGCAAGTGTCAAAGCAAATAATAGAGAAGCTCTCAATTTTCTATTAGACAAATATAAGGAACTTGTTTATATGAAGTCAAGCAAGTACTTTATTATTGGTGCAGAAAAAGAAGACATATATCAGGAGGGAATGATAGGCTTATATAAAGCTATATTAAGCTATAAAGAGGAAAAACACAATTCTTTTAGAACATTTGCTAATATGTGTATTGAAAGACAACTTATAACAGCAATAAAGACTTCTAATAGGCAAAAGCATATGCCACTTAATTCATACTTATCATTAAATACATCATCATATGAAGAAGATGATGAGAATGAAAAAACTTTACTAGATGTTTTAAATAATAAAATGGCAGAGGATCCTTTAGAGACTCTCACTAAAAAGGAATATTATTCAAATGTAGAAGTACAAATAGATAAATCTTTAAGTGAATTTGAAAAGCAAGTCTTAAGAAAATTTATAAAAGGGGATAGCTATGTAAAAATAGCAGAAGAATTAGAAGCACCTGTTAAGTCTGTTGACAATGCAATTCAAAGAATAAGAAAAAAAGCAATGAAAAATATTATAAATAATGAAGAAATATAGTCTAGCAAAAAAGCTAGACTAAATGAATGCTTTTATAGCTCAGTAGGTAGAGCGCTTCCATGGTAAGGAAGAGGTCGCCAGTTCGATTCTGGCTGGAAGCTCCAACAACGTATCTGTTCGAACTTTATAGAATAGATAGATATGAAAATCAATCAGTTAAATGGTTGATTTTTTTGTTTTGCAAAAAATCATCCTAATTCTATAAGGAAAGGATGGTGTTTGAAATGAAGATAATTAAGCAAGAAATAGAATTTGAGGAATGTCTAAAACAAAGGCTTGAATTTATATGTGAGTTTTCTAAAGTTACGCCTATTTTTATCAATGGTAGCATTAGAAAATTGGAGAGAACTAATCTTACATATATTGAGCCACATAGAGTGATAATTAAAAACATTACTTTTTTAGTTTTTAATTATTCCAATGATGTTTATATTTCTAACTTAACTAAAAAGATAAAATTATCAGAGTTAGAAGAATATTTGAAAAAGATATAAATGTAAATATTTGACATTTCTTTAAATCGTGATATAATATAGGCAATTAATTACATATAGTTGTCCGTCAAAAGCTATATGTTTATGGGTACTTTGAAAAAATTATATTATATTGCATTATTATATTTTAGTTTATGATAAAAGAATTTAAGAGATGTCAAGGGTACTCATGTACTTTGATGTCTCTTTTTTTGTTAGGAGGTTATGAAAATTGAACGAAGAAAAGAAAAAATGTGGGTTATATTTAAGAGTTTCCACCGAAGACCAAGCTCACGAGGGATTTAGTCTTCCAGAACAAAGAGAAAGACTAGAAACTTTTTGCAAGTTTAAGGGCTATGAGATAGTAGATTATTACGAAGATGCTGGAATAAGTGCAAAAACTGGTAATTATAGACCAGAGTTTGAAAGATTAAAAAGTGATATTAAAGCTAAAAAGATAAATACTATTGTTGCCATGAAACTAGACAGAATAACTAGAAGTATATTTGATTGGGAAAAACTAATAACCTTTTTAGATGAAAATAATGCATATATTGATTGTGCTAATGATGAAATAAATACTACAAGTGCAAACGGCAAAATGATTTCAAGACTTTTAATGAGTGTTAGTCAAAATGAAATTGAAAGAACTAGCGAAAGAACGAAAATAGGTATGGCAGGAGCAATAAAAAACGGACATATTCCACACGTTGCACCATTAGGCTATAAGCACGAAGATAAGAAATTAGTAATTGATTACTCAACTAAAGATATTGTTATTAGAATATTTGATTTATACTACAATGGCTATTCTTATCAGAAAATAGGCAATCTATTCAATGAAGAAAAAGTATTAGGAAAAGATAACTGGAGAGATTCAACTATACAAACAATTCTTGAAAATGAAATATATAAAGGAGATTTTGTTCACGGAAAAAGGACAAAGCACCCTACTTATTATGAAGATGTAGTCGAG
>CARDEQ010000194.1:0-2406 GCA_948958005.1 uncultured Clostridia bacterium | reverse complement strand
CTTATATTTTATCATATTTTTGTACAAAACTAAACTCAACTCCAATTAAAAATGGATTTTAATATTAAAATTAAGGAAAATGCAATAAATATGAAAATAATTTGCAAATATATACAAATTAGTGTATAATTATGAAATATCACAAGGCTGTTTATTTTTGATGAGTTATTCGACAAAAAGGAGGAAAGAATATGATTCAAACAAAAAAGGAGCGACAACTTGAAGAATTGGAAAGGAGTATAAAGAAAATCATAGAAAGAGGAGAAACTAAAGAGCATAGAGGTTTGTATACTCCGGGAAAGCAAATTGAAGATAAGGAAAGATTTGGATTCCCACAAGAATTGTATTCAATTATGAAATAAAATAATTTCCAATCCCCCAAGCATAATATGCTTGGGGGTATTTATGCTATAAGAAGGAAGTGAACTGTACAAAAATATCGTACAGTTGAAAATGAAGGCTAATGATGGTAAAATGCGTGAAACAGATACACTAGATAAAAAAGAACTTGAAAGTAGAGTTGCGAACTTTCATGCAACTTTATTGATAGAAAAAATAAAACAATTAAATATTGCTGATGTATCTAAAAAGAAAATTCTAGAATTGATTTTAAAAGATGAAAAGGAAAAACATACGAACAACTAACTTTAAAAGTTACAATCACAAAATGCAAAGGAGAGTACTTCAATTTGAAGTAGATTCTTTGTATTTTTTTGCAATTTATTACAAAAAGAAGAAAAAATAAAATTTTTGTGATATAATAATTGAGTATTAAATAATAAATGGAAAATAAGATATGGGAGATAGAAAAAGGAGATAATTTCATGAAAAAAATTGCAATTTTTGGTTCAACAGGTTCTATTGGAGAAAGCACATTAAATGTTATAAGAGAAAATTTAGAGTTGTTTTCAGTTGTTACACTAGTTGCTGGAAAAAACATTTAAAAATTAATAAAACAAATAGAAGAATTTAAACCTAAAAATGTTTATATAATAGACAAGGAAAATGCAGTTAGATTAAAAAATTTATACAAAGATATAAATATATATTATGGGGAAGAAGGAATGGAAGAAATATCACAGCTTACAGATTTTGATATTTCCATTTCTGCTTTAGTTGGAATAGCAGGGCTTAAGCCAACATATAATATGATAAAAAATGGGAAGACAGTAGCTCTAGCCAATAAAGAAGTGTTAGTTGCAGGTGGAGAACTAGTAATGAAAACAGCAAAAGAATGCAAAGCCAAACTTCTTACAGTAGATAGTGAACATAGTGCAATTATGCAATGCTTAAATGGGGAAGAAAACAATGAGATAGATAAAATACTTTTAACAGCATCAGGAGGACCATTCTTTGATAAAGAAATAACAGATAGAATAACAGTAGAAGATGCTCTAAAACATCCAACTTGGAGTATGGGACCAAAGATTACAATAGATTCTTCTACAATGATGAATAAAGGGTTTGAAATAATAGAGGCAAGATGGCTGTTTGATGTAAAACCAGAAAATATTGAAGTTGTAGTACATAGGAAAAGTTTAGTACATTCAATGGTTCAATTTAAAGATGGAACAATAATGGCAAGCATTGGACCTAAATCAATGCAAATTCCAATAGCTTATGCGTTGGAATATCCAAACAGAATTAAAAATAATATAGAAAAATTAAATTTATTTGAAGTAGTAGAGTTAAAATTTGAAAAGCCAGATTTAGAGAAGTTTAAATGTCTAAAACTTGCATATAGAGCGATAGAACAAGGACATAGCTTTCAAGTTATACTAAATGCTACAAATGAAGTTTTAGTGGATGCATTTTTAAATAAAAAAATAAAATATACAGATATTCCAAATGGAATAGAAAAGATAATGAATATGTATGAAAAGAGAGAACTAAAAACTGTTGAAGAAATTCTGGTATTCGATAAAGAAGTAAGAGAAAAAACTAGAGAAATGATAGGCACGAGCTAGCATTGTTCGGAGAAGGAGCAGAGAGCAAGTAAGAAGAATGATAAAATAGCCTTAAATTCAAAAGTATTTTGAGGACACAAAACAGAAACTGCAATTTGTGGTTTCTGTTTTTTATGAAATAAAGAAGTTTTGCCTAAAATTATAAATTTCTATTGACAAAATCATTCAAAGGATATACTATAATACAAACAAAAGTTTTACGAATTATATTTATAAAGGGATGATGCCATTATGAAAAATGAGAAATTAGAAACAATTTCAAATCTTTTTGAGGGAGAAGAAATAAGAAGTATTTGGGATAGTGAAAAAGAAGAATACTATTTTAGTGTTGTAGATGTCGTTAAAGCATTAACTGATAGTTCTAATCCTAGAAATTATTGGAATATGTTAAAGAAAAGAATGACTGAAGAAGAGAAAAGTGAACTGTCCACAAAATGTG
>CARDEQ010000193.1:0-2419 GCA_948958005.1 uncultured Clostridia bacterium | reverse complement strand
GGATGGCTGAGCCCCAACGAGTTCCTAAAAAAGTATAAAAGTCAAGGGGAATCGGTTGTAACAATATAGGGTACCCAAAGTATATATTTTTCAAAAAAGTGTGACATATGATTGACTAACCTTCAGTTATTTAATAAAAAATTCAGAAAATATCTTGACAGTATCTTTGAAACATGCTACAATAAATACTGTTCAAGAAATATGCGGATGTGGCGGAACTGGCAGACGCGCTGGTCTTAGGAACCAGTGTCAACGACGTGGAGGTTCGAGTCCTCTCATCCGCACCAAGAGAACATTACACAAACATTTACTATTTTATAGGTGGATTTGCAATACAAGTAATGTTATAAGAGGAGTTTACATCTTCTCTTTTTTTATATTTATGTGTATAAGAATAGCAAAGGATGTGTTTTTTAGGGGAGGGTGTGCACATAAAGTGCACACCCTCCCCAGACTGTTGACAAAGTATAAAAACTTCGTTTTGCAAAGGTGTCGTGGGCTCCTAGCGGAGAACTCATAAATTATCAATCTCTCGATAGATAATTTATGTTTGGCTTCGCCAAATCAAAATAATATTTTCACCGCATTGGGCTAATAAGTTTCCTACAACTCTTAATTCTCTATGTCTCGGAAGTGGTAGAATAGCTTATCGTATCCCTTATTAGCCAGTGTTTCGAGTTTATTAATTTTTCAGTGTACTGTTAAATATATATATTATATATCATCTTTTTATGTAAACGTCAATAAAATGCCTGAAATTCGCCCTAAAATTGAAAATAGATAGTGTTGATTAATTAAATAAATATGATATACTAAAAATACCTAAAAATAGCACTATTCCAAAATAATTTAGGAATAATAAAAAAAGGAGGACACAAAGAGAGAAAAACTATAGGTAAACAAAAATCATCGGATGTAAAGGACAGGAGGAAAAACATGCCTAATATTTTTGAGCTTTGGCAAGAGAAAAAAATTGGAAAAGGAGAGTATTTTAAAATTCCCATCCAAGAAAGACAGTTCACATTACCTCAGATCCTTACTGGGGAAAAGGATCAAACCGTTGCAACAATTAATACCATACGTGACCCTAATGGAAGCGTACCTTTAACCAGTTGTACATGTGTATCAACTGGAAAGTTGCATAACAACAATAGTCAATTACTGTTGATTGGTGAAGTTCTTCCAATTCCCGTTACTTTAACGGCTTATTATGGCGCAATCAACGGCTCTGTGGCTATAAATGCAGTTTGTGCAGCACTTCTTTCAATGCCAAATCAACTGATTGCAGCAAGAAGTATCAACCTTGAGCATATCAAGAAATACAAAAAAAAGATATCTAATTTAGGAGAATATAGCGATGAAGCTTATTGGGTTGATGACTATATTGCACTAACTGGCAAACCTGGAGCATCGATTTCTTGCGGTCTATACTATATCTATGATAAGAATCAACAGTGTATATCTGGTTTGTGTGAAATTATCTCTAGAGGAACAGCTGATGGAGAAAAGGTTGAAAGACCTGTTCGTTTTGGCGAAACGTACACAAATTTTATTAGACCTGTGTACTATGTAGATGTACGCAACCCTGCACTTGAAATAGAATTTGAAAATAGTGCATGGGTTATTAAAACCCAATAGAGACAAAAAGCAGTTCAAAGCATATCCTATGTGAAAGCCTTTAGTAACAAGTTATATTTAGCAAATTACATGGCAAAGCACTCTACTAAAAAATGGTAGGGTGCTTTGCTTAAAAGTTTTTTTAGTGTGAAAATTCTTAAATTTTTTAAAATTATACATAAATTAACTCATTTAATAAAATTTCTTCAACAGAATACTTATAATTATTCATAAGTCTAGTCCATTTTAAAGGATCAGTATTTTTCAAGTTTTCAGCAATAGGATTTTTCTCTAGCATTTGTTTTATAAGTAGGTCAAATCTTCTTTTAGCTTATTTGTCAGTTTCTACAATATGTTTTCTTAAAGTTTTGTTCATAAACATTATTATATAATCAGCCCTTTTATGATTTTTTAAATATTCCAATCTTAAATGCCCATATTTTCTAATAATATAATCATTTTCATAATCTTCCTTCTCTAAATATAAGTTAGGAATGAAAAAATCTCCATCTTTGTGATAAGCTATCTCTACCATAACTAAAACCTCCTAAAATTAAATTTCGCTACTTTTAGAATTATAATTTTATATCATTTCAGCTATCTATAAATATAATTTTTATAAAGTGTACTTAATTAACTCTTACTGTGTTAGGACTTGTGACAAGGTCAAAGTCCTGTGCTACGAAGAAATTGCTAAAGGAAGAAAAAACTATGAATAATGAATTACCAAAAACAAAAATTGATGAAAGAACAAGTATTGAATATCATTTATAGGGAGGTTACCATATTCCAAATCTTATGC
>CARDEQ010000192.1:0-2464 GCA_948958005.1 uncultured Clostridia bacterium | reverse complement strand
GATATAAAGGCTATTAATTTATCAGAAGTTCCAAATGGTATAACCATACAAAAGGGAGCATTTCTTTGTGCTCAGCCAGATGTAGAGTTAAGTATTACATTTTCAAAAAGATTTTCAGCAGGTCTTTTTGGTGGTGAAGGATTTATTCTTCAAAAAGCAGAAGGAAAAGGCTTATTATTCTTAGAAATTGATGGAGACCCAATAGAAAAGGAGTTAGCAGCAGGGGAGGTATTAAAAGTTGATACAGGTAACGTTGTGGCTTTTGAAAATACAGTTTCATATGAGATTGAAACAATAAAAGGACTAGGAAATATTTTCTTAGGAGGAGAAGGATTATTTTTAACAAAGCTTACAGGACCTCGGAAAAGTAATTATACAAACACAAAACTTTGGAGATTTTGCAGGAAGAATAGTATCAATGATGCCTTCAAGATAAAATCTTATACCTCTTGAGTGTAAGTTATATAATAAGGAAAAAGAAAGGATGAGATATAGTATGGAAAAGGCAAAAGTATATTTTAGTTCAAAGATTACCCCTGAAAGAGTAGTACAAATGTATGAGATTTTGGGTGTAAATTTAGAGGGGAAGGTTGCTGTTAAATTACATTCAGGAGAGAAAGGGAATCAAAATTATATTAGACCTGAATTTGTAGAAGCAATTGTAAATAAAGTTAATGGAACTGTTGTAGAGTGTAATACTGCTTATGATGGAGCAAGAAATACAACACAAAGGCATAAGAAGCTAATGGAAGAGCATGGCTGGAGTAAATATTTTGATATTGATATAATGGATGCAGAAGGACCAGACAAAATATTAGATATACCTAATGGAAAGGTAATTAAGAAAAACTATGTGGGGAAAAATATAGATAATTATAATTCTATGTTAGTATTATCACATTTTAAAGGGCATCCAATGGGGGGCTTTGGAGGAGCCTTAAAACAATTATCAATAGGTGTAGCATCAGGTCATGGAAAAAGCTATATACACTGCGTAGGTGATGAAAATGGAACTTCTGAAGACATGTTTAAGGTGGAACAGGATAAATTCTTAGAGGCAATGGCAGATGCTGCTGAATCAGTTGTAGAAAAGTTTAAAGGAAAGATTGTATATATAAATGTGATGTGCAATTTATCAGTAGATTGCGATTGCTGTGCAGTTGCAGAGGATCCATGTATGAAAGATATTGGGATTTTAGCAAGTTTAGACCCAATAGCAATAGACCAAGCATGTGTGGATTTAATATATAATTCAAAAGACGAAGGCAGAGACCATTTTGTAGATAGAATAGAAACAAAAAATGGTATTCACACAATTGAAGCAGCAGCAGAACTTGGATTTGGTACGAGGGAATATGAATTAGTTAATATAGATTAAACTTATATAATGTTGTTTGGGGTATTAAGAGAAATATATTTGTTTTTCAAAGATGTATAAGAGTCTAGAAAAGCTATAAACTTTCCTTAATATTTCAGACAATTTTATTTTATAAATAAGAGGTAGAGAGAATGAAAATTTTATACTTTGATTGTAGTAGTGGAATAAGTGGAAATATGACATTAGGTGCATTGCTAGAAATAGTGGGTGATGAAGAATATTTTTTAAGAGAATTGAGCAAGTTGAAAATTACTGGATACAATATAGAAATTTCAAGAAAAGTAAAAAATGGAATTACAGGGACTTATGTAGATGTTATATTAGAAAAGCACTATCATGAACACAGAAGCTTAAAGGACATTAATAAAATAATAGACGATAGCGATTTGAGTTATAACGTAAAAGAGTTGGCAAAAAAGATATTTACAAGAGTTGCAAAGGCAGAAGGAAAAGTACATGGAAAGTCACTTGAGGAGGTACACTTTCACGAGGTGGGTGCGATAGATTCAATAGTAGATATTTGCCGGAGCAGCAATACTTATAGATAAAATTAGCCCTGATAAAATTATATCAAGTACTGTTAATGATGGTCATGGCTTTATAAATTGTGCACATGGAGTTATGTCAGTCCCAGTACCTGCAACTTGTGAAATATTTGCAAATTCTGATATTGATTTTAGACAAATAGAGGTAGAAGGAGAAATGGTAACACCAACAGGTGCTGCAATTATTACGGAGCTTAGTAAGGAGACAACTCTACTTCCTAATATAAAGATAGAGAAGATAGGGTGGGGAGCAGGAACAAAGGATTTCAAAATTCCAAATGTGCTAAAAGTTTATTATGGAGAACTAGTAGAAGAAAGTAAAAACATATATGTATTAGAGACAAATATTGACGATGCTCAAGGTGAAATTCTAGGATATACAGAAAAGCTATTATTAGAAAATGGAGCATTAGATGTGTTTTTTACACCAATATTTATGAAAAAGAATAGACCTGCATATAAGCTTACAGTAATTTGTAGGATAGAAGATTTTGAGAAAATGCAAAATATAATTCTAAAAGAAACAACAACAATAGGTATT
>CARDEQ010000191.1:0-2484 GCA_948958005.1 uncultured Clostridia bacterium | reverse complement strand
TAATATTTCTTTAGCTCGAAAAACATAAACTTCTGTATATGGCTTTTTCTTTTTTTCTGTTTTGCCTAAAACTCCATAAAACATATTGCTTATGTTGTCATCTTCTATCACCTTTGATAATACAAGTCCGATCTACAATAGGTTTTACAAACTTATTATCTATATCATTATTCTTTTGATTCTCTACTATTTTTATAAAAACAAATACTAATTCGTTGCCAAATAAACCTTGATATTTTTTTGTGCTATCTCTCACATTAAGCATTATGTTTTTATACGCATAACCATTAATATTTTTGAATTTTGGTAATACCTCTGGAATTTGTATCTTCAGTACATCATTTTCCAATGTTGCATTATAATTTTTATTCACATATTCAATTTGGTTATACTTATTTGCTTCATATTTCTCGTTAGAGCTGATTTTATTAAATATGTTATATCTTATCCTTTCTAAACTTCTTAAATAGTTTTCAAAGTGTTTATTTTCAACTATTTCTTTATTATTTAATATAAACTCTGTTTCATCTCTTAAATCTTCTAACTCTGTTAGAATTTCTTTTTGCATATTTTGTTCCTCCTTTGTTAAAAAAATAGAAGATACAAAAGTTTTTAGCTCTTGTATCTTCTTATAGAATCATATTGATTAATTTATCGCTATTATTGTATTTCTTTAATTCTTCGTATATCGTTACTGCATAATATTTCTAAATTATTGAATATCTTTTCAGCATCCCAATTCCACCATTGTATTTGTTCTAAATATTCAGCAAATTCATCATTAAATCTTTCCTTAACAATAGTGCAAGGATTTCCGAGCTGCGATATAGTATGATGGAATATCTCTTGTAACAACTGAATTTGCACCAATTATTGCACCATTTCCTATATGAACTCCCGGCATTACTGTTACATTCTGACCAATCCATACATCATTTCCTATTACAGTATCCCCTTTTAATGGTAAATCTTCCATTGTAGGAGTAGTCTTTTCCCAGCCATTTTTCATTATATTAAATGGATATGTTGTTATTCTATTCATACAGTGGTTAGCACCATTCATTATAAACTCAACTCCAGAAGCTATTTGACAAAACTTACCTATAATTAGCTTGTCTCCAATAAATTCGTAATGGTGTGTTACGTGTTCTTCAAATTTATCAGCTCCATTTTTGTCATCATAATAAGTGTAATCTCCAACTATAATATTAGGTCTTGTTATTACATTTTTTATAAAACAAATTTCTTTAATATCAGGATTTGGAAATTTGCTATTGGGGTCTGGTCCAAATTTCATATACTTATTCCTCCGTTTCTAACAATAAATGACTATTTTCTGTTTTGATTATACCATAAGAAACAAGTAATTTTCAACTTAATTACCTGCCCTACTTATTGTAAGTTGTTGTTACGATTCATTTTGAAATATCTTTAAACATTCTTCTTGCATATATTCTCTTATTGAATCAGCACTTTGCGAACTTATAACCTGTGGTATGATTATATGTTCATTTGCTTTAATATAAACATTGTTGCCAAAATATACCTTATCTCCTGCATATTCTTTAAACCTTATAATTGTATCTATCGCCTCTATTGCTTCTTCATAAGTATTTACTTCTATATACATTTGGTAATTCAAAATCCACTTCTTCTTTTTATATAAGAATCCTTTGCAATCATCATAACTTTCACTTATTGTAAATTTTTCTTTTCCGTTATCTTCCCATTTTTCAAAATAATATTTGCAAAGCCTCTCATCACTATCTTCAATAAAAATATCCCTAAATATATCGAACTCTACATGTATTTCAGTATCTGGAATATCAATAATTTTATAACTGTAACAACCATTTCCAAATATATTTATTTTTTCTTCTGTCTCTGTAACAATTCCTAAAAATGATTGTAGCCTCTCTCTTCTTGCTCTTGAAGCCCAAATATTATATATACTATATATCACATTATAAATTAGTATAATAATTGCTATTATAATTATTCTTTTGATGATTTTTTTATTTTTCTTACTTCGTTCTATTCTTTTTCCTACGTCTTGGTTAATATCAATTTTATATTTTGACAACATTTCTGCGTTTCTGTTATCTATGTATTCTTCAATTTTCTTCCGATCTTCTTTATTATCCATTATTACTCCAACTATGATATTTTTTTAATCTACATCATGTCTTGCAAGTATTCTAGCAGGTGTTTTTCTTAATACTTTAAATAGTGGTAATAGCCCTACAATTATATTAAATCCATATATTATTAAAATGGCTGTACCAACTGTACTTAAACTTACAATATACATTTTTGACATATACGATACCTTTGTTATAGCTTTTAATATATATGTCATAAGAATTACACCTGGCATCCCTGCTAATGTAGTAATTGCTAAAATTTCTCCTAAAAACATTTTATAAATATCTAGTTTTTTTACTCCAATAGCTCTAAGCACTCCAATCTCCTTTATTCTTGATA
>CARDEQ010000190.1:0-2553 GCA_948958005.1 uncultured Clostridia bacterium | reverse complement strand
CTTGTGTTGGGTGTTCGCCTTTTCCTGCTCCCGCATTCAATATTGGCATTTTATTTACACTTGCGGCTCTTTCTGAAGAATCATCTGCTTTGTGTCTCATTACCATAGCATCTGCATATCCTGAAACTACTTTTACTGTGTCTTCTATTGTTTCTCCCTTTGCTGCTGACGAGAATTCTCCTGCATTCTCTGTTGTAATTATTTTTGCCCCCAATTTTTGTGCTGCTGTTTCAAATGATAGTCTTGTTCTTGTGCTTGGTTCGTAAAACATTACTGCAACCATTTTGTCATCTAGTTTGTTTGAAAATTCTTTTGGATTATTTTTTATCTTATCTGCTAAGTTAAAAATCTCTTCCAAATCTTTTCTTGTAAATTGTTCACTACTTAAAATGTGCTTCATTTTTTATTCTCCCTTCACATTATTTTTTTGATTATATTACATTATTTCTCCAATTTCAACTTTTTTTACAAAATTTATCAATTTTTCGTACGTGCTTTCATATTATATTATTAAGCTTAAAGCTAAAAATTTTAGAAAGGAATGAATTTTATTATGGAATATGAAAATAACGAAAAAAAATGCCCTATTGTAGAAGTTGATGGTTTTATCGAGCATGGTAAACAATTTGATATAGAAATCAATCTTCCAGAGGATGAACGTAATGTTATATATGGCGTAATATATGACTGCTACCACGAGCCTGTTTGTGATGCTGTTGTAAAGCTTGTTGAATTAGATTGTGAAAAAGGTGAAGAAATCAGAAAACCTGTTTCTCATACTTTCACAGACCAATATGGAGAGTTTGTATTTGGACCTTTATGTCCAGATAAAAAATACGCAATCGATGTTTGGGCTAACAAAATAAAAACTTACAAAATATGTGCTAAATGTTCTAGAAAAGGTAAATGTTTAAAAGGAATAAAGATGGATCAATGCGATAAATGTATTGAAAATCATCCTTGCGATATTAAGCCAGAGCCATGCAATCCTTGCAAGCCATGTAATCCTTGCGAATGCAATAAGCCTTGTTAGTTTTGTTTAGACATTTACAGCTACTAAGCTGAACTGTTGTCAGAGGGGACGGGGCATTTTGACACAAAATTTAAATTTTAAATATATTGTTATAATAAATAATTTGTGTCAAAATGCCCCGTCCCCTCTGACCCTTTTTAAAATATGTTTTTAAGTGAAAATTCGTATTTATCTATTATGTGGTCTATTATAAATTTACATGTATCTAATGATTGTATTGCCATTGTGTATTCTTTTGTTTCTATATGGCTTTTGGTTTCCAATAAGTACATCTCTGCTTTTTCTAATTCTGTATGTTCTAAGTATATTACCATTTTTTCCTTTTTGTTGTTCCATTTTTCTATCGTGTTTTCTAAACTTACTTGTATTTCTCCTTCCCTTTGTTCTACTATGTTATTTCTAGTTTTTTCCAATTCATCCAAAATTTCTCCCATCGCTACTTCTGTATATTTTTGCGTAATTATATTTAATATGACCACCAACAAGACTATTACGCTTGCAATTATTATTTGTTTTTTCACATTATTACCCTTTCTTTAAGTTTTATTTTTCTTTTGACAAAACATTTGACCTTTTCCGTCTAGTGTCACAATTAATGCTTGGCTCGGATTTATTCCGAACTTTCCGTACTTCTTTCTTTAGCCATATTGGGTCTTTTCCGATTTCTTTTAAGTTATCCTTCATTATTACTCCATCTATTACTAAGTCATATGGTATTCCTTCATATTCTGGCTCTATCTTAAAATCTTCTGGAGTTGTGTTTCTTTTGTTTGGTTTTGGTATTACTGTAAGTTGTCCGCTGGTTTCTAATATTGCATATTCTACATCTCCTAATGATATTATATTTGCACTTCTTAATCTTTCTTCTAATTCGTTTATTGTTATTCTTTCTTTTCTTAGTACATCTTCTTTTATTTTACCTCTATATATTAACATCGTTGGCTTACCACAAATTATCTCTCTTGCATGTAAGCTTTTCATATTTATCATTGATATTATTAGGTGCATAAATAATAGCCCCAAAATCGGCACTATTCCATTCTGTATTGGAATTCCTGTATCTGTCATTGGAATTGATGCAAGGTCTGCTATCATTATTGCAATTGCTAATTCAAAGGGTTGAAGTTGTCCGATTTCTCTTTTTCCCATTAAACGCATCACTATTAGAATAATTACATATAAAAGTATTGATCTTGTAAAGGTTATTAGCATTTTTCTAAAATTCCCCTCTTTTTTTAATTTTTTTCATTTTGTCTTTATTTTTAACATTTTTATGTTTAAATATTCATGTGTTTGAATAAAAAAAATTTTTTTGTCAAGAATATAATCAGAAAGTTTTTGCTTTCAATCAAACTTAAAGATTTTAAGGAGGGTTTTTAGAAAATGGATAATAGTCAAACAAGCTCTAGACAAAGATCAGGTAATACTGCTTGGCAAATAATTGGTAGACTTGTTGTATCAGCCATTGTATTAGGTATAACAGCATTTTTTACACCCGGATTTTCTATAAATAACATTTG
>CARDEQ010000189.1:0-2562 GCA_948958005.1 uncultured Clostridia bacterium | reverse complement strand
TTCTGGTCTTTTTAAGAAGGAAACTAAGAAAAAAGTTACACGGTTTAAAGGAACTTAGAGATATGCTTGAAAAATATCTTAAGGAAAATTTGGAGGAAATAAAGCAAAATTTAGTATTAGTTTTTATAGAAGATGGAGTAGAAAAGCTTAATATTACTAAGCAGATTGAGGCATCTCGGAGGTGTTATTTGTGAATTTGAACTTCAAAAACCATTTCAAATAGAAAAAAGACTTGACGCAATTGTTAAAGCATATGGTGTAAAGGCTGAAAATGGAGTTTTAAAGGAATTAATAGAAATATCGGGTACTTCTATGCAGGAATTGATAAATGAGCTTAGAAAGCAAATAGAATACGTAGGAGAGGGTGGAATTATTACATCTAAGACAATAAATGCTCTTGCTATAAAAAATCTTGATAGTAACATATTTGATTTAACGGACAATTTGCGGCAAGAAAGATATAAAAAAAGCCTTAGAAATATTAAATAATCTGCTTTACCAAAAAGAGCCAATACAAAAAATATTAATTACAATGTATAACCATTTCAAAAAAATATATATAGTAAAGCTTGCAGAAAAATATGATAATGACATAGCAGCTGCACTAAGCCTAAAACCAAGCCAAGCTTTTTTGATAAACAAATACAAAATGCAAGCAAAATATTTTTCAGAGACTGAACTACGAGGAATAATAGATGATATGATTTCCCTTGATAGTAATTATAAAATTCGGATTAATTGATGTGAATATTGGAGTAGAAGCAATTTTATGTAATTATTGCAGTTAAGCTAAAGCAGTATTATTAGTTTTAGTTTAGCCTTTTTATTTAATTATAGATGTATAAAAATGACTCTCTTTTTAAATAATACTAAAATAGAAAGAGGGTTTTTTATGTATAATTTTAGAACAGATTTGGCCTTAGAAAGGCGTGAGATTTTAGAGAAATCAAGTGAAGAAAAGCTTGATGGAATTGAGGTTGAAGAAAAAGAAGTAAATGAAAAGGTAAAAATCTCTAGAGTTAAAATAACTAATAAAAATGGAGAGCAAGCAATTGGTAAACCTATGCGGAACATATATTACTATTGATATAAAAAAGCTTAAAATCGCAACAGAGGAGGAAATTGAAGAAGCTTCAAATGTTCTTGCAGAGGAGTTAAAAGGTCTTGTCAATTTACATGTTCAAAGTAGTGAAGATGTTTTGGTAGTTGGACTTGGTAATGAGTATGTTACTCCAGACTCCCTTCGGACCTAAAGTTATAGCAAATATTGAAGTTACAAGACATGTTATTAAATATTTGCCAGAATATGTGGAGGAGGGCACCAGACCTATTAGTGCAATTTCGCCAGGAGTGCTTGGGACTACCGGAATTGAAACCTTGGAGGTTTTAGAAGGGATTGTTAATAATATTAAGCCTAAGATGCTAATTGTTATTGATGCATTGGCTTCAAGAAGTATTGAAAGAATAAGTAGTACTATTCAGCTTTCTGATACTGGGATTGTTCCAGGAGCAGGAGTTCGGAAATACTAGAAAGGAATTAAGCATTGATACTCTTGGGATACCCATAATTGCAATTCGGAATTCCTACTGTGGTTGAAAGCGCAGTTATGGTAAATGAGGCACTTAATTTATTCATTAAAAAACTCCAAGATGAGGCTAGATCTAATGATTATCTTAATGAACTTAAAGAAAAAGATAATTATGAAGAAATTAAAGAAGCTCTAAACCCAGGAGACTATAATATGATTGTAACTCCAAAAGAGATAGACGAGCTTATTGATAATATGAAAGAAATTGTAGCTAGACGGAATAAATTATTCACTTTAATATTAGATTAATTGCATATATTATTAAAAAATGTATTGGATAGAAAAGATATAAAAAATATTTTGTATCTTTTCCTTTTTTATGGTTGTAAAGATTAATAAATAGAAGTGGCACAATAGTAAATACGACAATCCATAAATATGTATTGAAAAATTGGGTAAAGAATAATTCTTCACTATAATATATTATAACTAGCACAATAAATGTAGTATTCATTAGAAAGATATTGTTTCTGAACAAATAAAAGAAAAATATAATCAAAACACCAAAATATCCATAATCACATTTTATATAATTTGAGCAAAAGGCGATGACAAAGCAAAGAATAATTCCTAAAAACTGGCGGAGCTTATGGAATATAGCTGAAGCTTGAGAGGTCCTGCTAAATTCAATATGGTTTAATTTTTCATAAATTGTAATTGAAGCTAAGCCTAAAAGTAATGTGAAAAATATATTCAAATGGAGGCTACTTGTATAGATAGAGCTAAAAAGCATGAAAGGTACTTGAGAAACTAAGGCAAAAATAGATAACCTTAAAAAGTATTTTTTAAGGTTATGTGTATGTATATATCCTTCAGTTATTTGGTATGCAAAAATTGGAAAAGCGATTCTACCTATATAATTCATGAAAGATAATTTCCCAAATATTAAGTATGACAAGTGGTCACAGGTCATTGAAATTACTGCAATTATTTTCAAAACAAAAGCGGACATAAGCTTATCCTTTCATATTAG
>CARDEQ010000188.1:0-2617 GCA_948958005.1 uncultured Clostridia bacterium | reverse complement strand
ATACTATATATAACTGCAAGCGGTATTTGTTGATGATATGCCTCCATATATCTACTCATTGGTACTCCTGCATAAGACATCTTAGGAAAATATTCCTCTAAATCACCATTAAAAAAGGTCTGTGCCAAATCACATACATGCCCTTGATCTCCTATAATATATGGTCTAACTGCAATAACCCAAGTTATACAAAATACTGCATATAAAATAGCAAATATAATAAATATAGCCTTCCTAATCTTCCTTATTTTCTTATTTTCTATATCAGAAAACAAATACTTATCTAATAAATTACTTCTAATAAATAATATAACTCCCAGTATTATTAATCCTAATATATGTATGAAGCTATTAAAATTAACTGTAATATGTTCATTTATATCAAGCTTTGCTGTAAATAATAAATTTAAAATAAACACTATTACTAAGGCAGTTATTCCGAATAAAATATATAACCTTTTTCAAATTCTTCCCCTTCCTTCATGGTTTATATCATAACATTAAAATGTCAAAATATCAAGAAAAATGAGGATATAGTAAAATTTAAAACTACTTTTTGGGGAAATATATTTAATTTTCAGTTAATATTGCTTCTGCTTTTTCTTCTGTTATTATTCCATGCTTTATCATTTTATTCATAACCTGTTTTTGTCTTTGTTTTGCAAGCTCTGGATTTTTTGTTGGTGCATATACTGATGGAGCATTTGGGATTCCTGCAAGCAAAATTGCCTCATAATCTGTCATATCCATTAATTCTTTATCAAAATATCCATTAGCTGCCTCTTTTGCTGTATAGTATCCATCTCCAAAATAACTAGTATTCAAATATAGCTCTAATATCTCATCCTTCTCATAATTTCTCTCTATATTAAATGCCATAAACATCTCTGCAACCTTTCTAGTCATCTTCTTCTCTTGAGTAAAATATATATTCTTAGCCAACTGCTGAGTTATAGTACTACCTCCCTCAACATAACTCATAGCTTTAATATCATTAACAACAGCTCTGCCAATAGCAATCACATCTATTCCTCCATGCTCATAAAATCTATGATCCTCAACAGCAATTACAGCCTGTTTATAAATCTCAGGCATCTCACTAACATAAGTATAGTCCTCCTTAGCCCTAATCAACTCTACCTTATTACTAAGAGGTACTTTTTCTAAAGCCTCCCTATAAAGAAAATATCCGTTTCCGACAAACGCAGCCACAGCAATTACAACAATAACTACTAAAACTAAAACAACTCTTTTAAAAACCTTCATTACTACCACCTCACATATATAAATCTACTTAAGTATATTATATTAAATTATGTCAAAACATTACAATGGATTCACCTTACCAAAACAATACAAATTTGTAAGCTTTTCTCCTATATATTAATTATACAATATCCAAAGTGACAACCAAATGACATTAAGGAATTTTTAATAAATAATCTATGTCCTAGAACAATAGAGTAACGAAATGAGGGTGTCCTAGAATAGGACCCCTCTTTCATGGCTATAAAACATAGCACTATAATTTTAATATTCTACAAATAGCACAGGATCTTGATACTCTCCATCCTTCAATATTTCAAAATGTAAATGATAATCATCTAATATTTCAAATGTAGCAGTATTTCCAACTGTACCAATAGTCTGACCTTTAGTAACCTCTTCACCAACAGAAACAAACTCAGCAGTCAATAGATTAGCATATCTAGTCTCATATCCATTAGTATGCTCGATTATAACAGTAATACCATATCTAGGGTCATTCTTAATTGCAGTAATCCTTCCAGCCTCAGCAGCCTTTACAACAGTAGTCTTATCAGCTTTAATATCAACACCTGTATGCACAACCCATTCCTTCAAAGTTTCTGAATAAACTAATCTGTCTTGTGCAAACTCCTTCATCTTTTCACCTTCAACAGGTTTTTCAAACTCTGGGTCTTTTACAGGCTCCTCCTGCTTTTCCTCTTCCTTCTTTGGTGCTTCTTCTTTTCTAGGCTCTTCTGTGCTTTCAGAATTTGTTTGTGCTTCTTCTTCATTTGAATTTATTTCTTGTCTTTGTTCTTCTTCATTATTATCTGGTTGTATTAAACTATTATCTAGCATTTCATTAGCTGTCTTTCCAATTTGAGAGCTTGCCTCCTCTGTTTTATCCAACAAATCGCTACCTTGTGATTGCATATCTCCAATAGCCTTTGTCTCTATGTCACTATATGCTTTATCTAAATTTTTATTATATACCTTTATCGTTATAAAAAATGCAACAAGTCCCAAAGCCAAAATTATAATTGCTGCATATAGTGCGCTTTTTAGTCCAAATCCTCCTTCATTATTTCTTCTTCCATTTGTATTTCTTCTATCCGGCCTTCTATCATTTCTCATAATACTTTCCTCCTTAAAGTTTTAGCTTTAGTATAAGTATTTCCTGTTTTTGAAGATTTATACAAAAAGAGTTAAATTTTCATTATTCAAGAGTTAGAATCGCTGTATTAGTATAAAAATGCGTAAGTATCTCATTATATGTATGTCCTTGTTTAGCATATGCATCAGCACCTGTTTGACTAAGACCTACGCCATGTCCATATCCTATTACATTAAATTTAATGCTATCTTCTTT
>CARDEQ010000187.1:0-2664 GCA_948958005.1 uncultured Clostridia bacterium | reverse complement strand
TAATGAGTTTGTTTATGATAAGTTAAATCGTCAGGAGCACCCTACTTGGTTATTTAAAGATTATGAAATATCTTTATGGTGTAATGAGCACGGAAAGGATGTTAACGGATATTTAACAGGACAAGAAAAACATTACTGGGCAGAGATACCAGAAGCAGATAAAAAAGAGGGAGGACCCTCTGCATATGATCCTAATAGTCCATATCACTGGTATAGAAGAAGTGAGAGTTGTGGATTAATTGAAAATATAGCAGGTGGTGAAATATATAAAGACGCATATGAAAAATGGAAGAAACAGATGGAAGGATTAAATTGGTGCCATCCAAGTAAACCAACTATTACACCGTTCCAAGGAGAAGATGGGATATGGAAACAAGCAAAAGCGATAGGACATAATTCAATTAATATGCCTTCACCTGAGGGAGCAGATTGGGGAAAAGGACCAATTAAATCAATTGAATGGAACAAAATTGATACCTTCCCAGTTAATGAAGTACAAGATGGATTATTTATATTAACACAACAAATAATATATGAACATCCAGGAGATATACCATTTGAACCAGAAGGATTATCAGAAGAACAAAAGTATAATGCATACTTTACAGCAGACGAGAAGCAAGCTGCATTATGGACATTAAAAGGAACAGGATATGGAAGATTTAATTCGTCTGGTAGAGATAATGATATGGAGGATAGAAACTTAGGACTTGCTGCAAAACGTTATCAAAGATTTTATGATAAAATACATGATGGAATAGGCGGAGAAGACAAATATGAAGAATTCATAAAACCAATGTGGCTTGATGAAAATAATAATATACAAGAATTAGACGATAAGCATGTAACACAAATAGAAGATACACAAATAGACGGAGAAAGCTATAAAACATATGCATATTCTGACAGTATGTCTCAAGTAAATACTAAAAATAAGAGTCATATTCTTGGACCATTTGTTATAGATTATACAGTATTAGATGACGAGCAGGACGATACATATAACTGTTTAGATACAACAGATATTAAAGGAACAGGAGCATCAACAGACTATGGAGAAGAAGATTCAAGCAACGGAGGAACAGTAGTGCCTACACCACCAGTTGATACAGAACCACCAGAATGGCTAAGACCAAGTGGACAAACACCAGGCGCAACACCAACTCCAACAATAAAACCAGCTGAAGATGAAAATGAATATGCACAAATTAAATTTGATGCTGTTGAAAAAATAACAGTATATAACCAAGACTTAAAGAATATAGAAGACTTAGGCGGAAGCTTTAAAATAGCATATGCTTGTAGCAATGGAGATATTGTAGATGAAGCATTGGAAAGAAGAATTATAGACTATGATGGAAAACGTTATTATGAATTTGCAAATGGAGAAAAAGTTCCTTCATTCCTATCAAGAAAGCCATTCTATATAGTAGTATTTAGAGGAGGTATGCAGGACGACGAATTCACAAACTTCTATGCAAAAATAGACTTCCAATACTTAGAAAGCTGCGAGGGAACAATTACAGAATACGAGGGAAGAGTTTGGAACTACTGGTATGAAGTAACAGTAAAACCTTATACATTTAATTATACAGCCTCTGGTAATATGCCAGGTGAGGATGAAGAAGGAAATCATATATGTATTCCAAAAACATATCAAAAGAGCTGGACACCTAATACCTATACATGGGAGCTAAAGAAGGAGGAATCTGGAGAATTTGCGCAAAAACATATAGGATTTTTACATTCAAACTTTAGTAGAAATTATAAAAAGACATCAATTGTAATAACCTCTTGGGATATAGAACTACCACCACCACATGTTGAGTTACTTAAAAATTGTACAGAGTGTGGACCTCTATATGGAGCATTCTTTGATGTAAAAATTAACGTTGTGGGTAAAGACTTCGTATTTGCAAAAGATATAAATGCAAACTTTGAATTTAGTGCAATGACTAATACAAAAGGTAAGATAATAATTGACTCAAGTATTTTTGAACAATATGGAATATATCTACAACATTTAGAAAATGGAATGGTA
Source organism: uncultured Clostridia bacterium (assembly GCA_948958005.1). Taxonomy (GTDB): domain Bacteria; phylum Bacillota; class Clostridia; order TANB77; family CAG-508; genus JAAWPK01. Next base: position 623 of record CARDEQ010000187.1, on the reverse strand, counting down.
ACAATAACCTTCCAAGAGACAGGAGCACCAGCAAATCATAAACTTAACCCTGCACCTAGAAGTATGTTAGTTGCGATTAATAAAGGTGTAATATCAAGTGTAGCAGGTGGCTACATATCATCAGAAGATTCTGATGTTGCATATGCAAGAATGGATTTTGATAACGAGCATAAAAGTGGAACTCCAAAGATTGTATTAGAAAAAATAAACAAAAACTCAAATACAGCAGAAATACTAACAGGAGTTAAGGCATATTTTGATATACAAGTAGCTTATACAGCACATGGTGGAATGTTAAATGAAAATGGAAAATTAGTTGGAACAGGACCAGTAATAAATAAACAATATAATGTGATAAGAGGACAGACATATAATGGAGCATTTATTCTAACATCTGAAGACTTTGAAAACATGAAGGAGGGCTTCTCATTAAATGGATATACAGGAATAGTAACACTTGCAATTAGAGAGGTTGCAACTGCTGATGGTTCATTTGTAGTTTCACCAAAGAATAGAACAATAGACTTAGTTTACTATAATGGATACTTATTAGACTATACAGAATACACAGATGCGCCAGTTATAGCACATCATATATATGATAACCCACTTGCGGAAATTTA
>CARDEQ010000186.1:0-2686 GCA_948958005.1 uncultured Clostridia bacterium | reverse complement strand
ATCATTTCCATATCTCCATGATTTATCATTCTTACTAATTTTGTACCCTCCTCCAAAATTAACGAATATATCGAAATATGGTTTGGCTCTAATTTTATCACCTTATTTAAAGATTTCTTTAACATATCCAATGTCTGATTTGGAAGCCCAAGCATTAAATCAATATTAATATTATCAAGCTCAATTTCTCTAGCAAATTCATAAGTCCTTAAAAAGTCTTCAAAAGTATGAAGCCTACCGGATTTTCTTTAGCATATCATTATATGTACTTTGAAGCCCAATACTGAGTCTATTTATACCGTGCATTTTTATAATCTTGAAGCTTTTGTTTTGTAACTGTTCCTGGATTTACCTCAATTGTAATTTCCGCTTCTTTCCCATAATTTATAGCTTCAAGTATCCTTTTTATATATTCACTTTCTAAAATAGATGGAGTTCCTCCACCTATATACACAGTATCTATTACTCTATGGCTTAAATCAACACTTTGTATTTCCGCTATTACCGCTTCTACATAATCTTCTATTAATTCAACTTTATTCGGATAAGAAACAAAATCACAATAATAACACTTAGACTTGCAAAATGGAATATGTATATATACATTTAATCCTTTTTTATTCATAATATTCTCTTTCCTTATATTAATTTTCAGCCAGCTCAATAATTCTTTTAAGTCTATGATTTACCCCAGATTTTCCGTATAGGCTCAGATAGCATCTGCCCAAGCTCTGTAAGAGTTGCATCTGGATTCTCTTGTCTTAGCTTTGCAATTTCTTGTAATGATATCGGCAGCTTTTTAAACTTATTCTCCTTTTTTAACTTTTCTATTGCTTGAATCTGATATACAGCTGCATTAACTGTTTTATTCAAATTGGCAGTCTCGCAATTTACTTTTCTATTAACATTATTTTTCGTTTCTTTTATAACTCTTATATCTTCATATTTAAGCACAGAACTGTTTGCTCCAATCAAGGCCAAAAGCTTTGATATTTCCTCCCCGTCTTTTATATATATTGAATAAGCATACTTTCTGTCTAACTTTTTAACCTCAATAGAAAAAGAATTAATTATCTCTATAAGTTTATCTCTATTTCTTTCCTCTTTTATATTTATTTCCAAATGGTATCTACTATCAGGCTCAGTAACCCAACCACTCCCTAAAAAGGCTCCCCTAACAATTGCCTTTTTAGTCTCCTCGTTTTCTTTAAAATCTAGCTTCAAATCATTTTTTTTAAACTCAATTGCATAATTATTCCCCTTCATCTTTATAGAATAATTAATCCCCAAAGTTTTTAAAAGCTTATTTAATCTATTAATATTATACTCATTTTCGGTTAAAAAAACTATATTAGACTTATCCATTGGAATAGTCAAAACATATCCATATAACTCAGCCTTAATTAACTCCTCCTTAGGAAAAATATTTATTTTACTAAGCTCTTCTTTCACATTAGCAGAAAAAGACATCAAATCACCTCTTATTACAAACAATCACTCTATCATTTCCGAACAAATCCTTCTTACAATATACATCTTCATATAAATTACTATCATTAATAAGGTTCATAACCTCTAATCTTTGATCAAAACCAATTTCTAATAGTACTTTTCCGCTTCTCATTCAAATATTTATAAGCGTCTCTAACTATAATTCTATAAAAATCTAATCCATCAGCCCCTCCATCTAAAGCAAGAATAGGCTCATACTTTAAATTATAAGCCTTAATAACATCCTTCTTTATATATGGAGGATTAGAAATAATAATATCGAATTTTTGTTCTATATTTTCAAACATATCACTTTCTATAAACTCTATTTGTTTATCCATAAGTAGTCTCTTAGCATTTAAACTTGCAGCTTCTAATGTATCCTTTGATATATCGCTAGCCACTATATAACTATCTTCAATATATTTTGCAAGAGAAATAGCAATAGCACCGCTTCCTGTACACAAATCTAAAATTCTAATCCCCTTTTTTGCAAAACTAATAGCTTCTTCAACCAACATTTCAGTATCTGCTCTGGGAATAAGTACATTATCATTTACCAAAAACTCCATTCCCATAAACTCTTTTCTACCAGTAATATATTGCAGAGGATATCCTTGTTTTAATCTCTCTATTCCACAAAAAAATTCATTCTGCTTCGAAGCTTCAATTTCTTCATTAAATCTTATAACTAGCTCCTCTTTTTTGCATTTCAAAACATTAGCCAGCAACAATTTTGCATTTAAATTTGCTTCAGGTATATTGCTATGTTTTAAATCTGCAATCCCCTTCTCCAAAATTTGATTCAAAAACATAATATCTCCTTAAAATAAATTCGAGCACTAATCACAAATCTCTCCAATTAAATCATAATCTCTAACACCAATTATTTTGCAAGTCACAAAACTGCCAACTTCCACATATCTATTATTTTTTATAAAAATAATTCCATCCTCTTCAGGTACATCCATATAAGTACGTCCTATATAATATTTTTTATCAAAGCTAAGGTGCTCTATAAGTACCTCATAACTATCTCCAATCTTCTTTTCGAGATTTTCCTTAGAAATTTCCTTTTGCTTTTGCATGATTTTTCCATGTCTACTTTTTTTAGTCATATGATGAACCTGCTCTTTAAGCCTTGAGGCTGGCGTTCCATCCTCTTTAGAATACATAAACACTCCGCATTTTATCA
>CARDEQ010000185.1:0-2747 GCA_948958005.1 uncultured Clostridia bacterium | reverse complement strand
AAAATTTTTCCAAGAGCGAAGTTTTAGAAGTTTTGCCGAAATATGAGAAACTTTCGACAAAAAAATAAAGCCCTCTTAGGGCTTATATTTAAAATTTTATCTCCTCAAAGGATTTTTTATTTATCTCTTTTGGTACATCTATTGGATATTTTCCACTAAAGCATCCTGTGCAAAGATTTGATACTTGACAATCTTTTGTTATTTCTTTTAAACTTTCTAAGCTTAAATATTCTAAGCTATCTGCACCAATCATTTTTCTTACTTCTTCTACTGTTCTATTATTCATTATAAGGTCTTCTTTATTATCTATATCTGTTCCAAAATAACATACATCTATGAATGCAGGTGCTGCAATTCTTAAATGTACCTCTTTTGCCCCTGCTCTTTTTAAAACTGCAATAAGCTTTGTGATGGTTGTCCCTCTTACTATCGAATCATCAATTAGTACTATTTTTTTGTCCTTTACAGAAGGCTTAATTGGGTTTAATTTTAACCCGACTAGTTCACGTCTTGTATCTTGTGTATTTTGTATAAATGTTCTTCCTATATATTTACTTTTTGTAAATGCCATATCATAATGAAGCCCTGATTCTTTAGAATAGCCAAGTGCTGCATCCAATCCTGAATCTGGAACCCCTGCGACAATATCTGCATCAACAGGAGCCTGTTTTGCAAGGTATCTCCCTGCATCTTCTCTAAATTTATGAACACTAATCCCATCAATTATTGAATCTGGTCTTGCAAAATATATATACTCAAATACACATAATCCTTTTGCTGCATTTTCATTTGTTTGAATTGATGCTACTTCATTGTCTGTTACAACTACTATTTCACCGTGGTTTTACATCTCTTTCAAACTCTACTCCTGTAATGTCTAGTGCACAACTTTCTGATGCAAATACTATTTCATTTTCTGTCCTTCCCATACATAAAGGTTTAAATCCTTGTGGATCTCTAACGGCAATCATTTTTTTAGATGTCATTATAACTAATGCATATGAACCCTTAAGACGTTTTATTGTATTTTCTATCGCCTCTTCAATTGATTTTGTTTTCATTCTTTCTTGTACAATTACATGACAAATTACCTCTGTATCTGTTGTAGTTGTGAATATATGTCCTTCTTCTTCTATTTCTGCCCTTAATTCTGCTGCATTTGTCAAATTCCCATTATGTACAACTGCTAGGTTTCCTTTTTTATGTCTCACAACCATTGGTTGTGCATTTTCCTTTTTTGCTTCTCCTGTTGTCGAATATCTAACATGTCCAATTCCCATTTTTCCTTCTGGTAATTCCTCTAATTTATGCTTAGGAAAAACTTTAGATACAAGACCTAATTCCTTTCTATATGATATTAATCCATCTTTATTTATTGCAATTCCGACAGCTTTCCTCTCCTCTATGTTGCAGTGCAGATAATCCTACACTTATTATTGGAGCTAAGCTCTCCCTTGATTTTTTTGTATATATTCCATATACCCCACATTCTTCGTTTATTTCGCTGAACATTTTACTTTTCTTCCTCCATTTTAATTTTGAAATATATAAAACTAAGAATTATTTACATAACCCTTAGCTCATTATTTATTTGTTTTTCTTTTTTTGTACTGAAAATCCAAATTTGCCTATTTTTTCATCTAGTGTGTAGTATCCACCATTTGCATATGCTACCAAATCACATTTTGATATGTCAAAAGCACCGTTTTCGTCAATATACTTATCATCTGCATTTATTGCTAGAACCTCTGCTAAAAACATATGATGCCCCCCAAGCTCTTTTATTTCCTCCACTCTGCATTCTATTGAAACAGGACTCTCTTTAATCATTGGACATTTAACAAAATTTGCCTTTTCTTTAGTTAAATGCATCTCTTTGAATTTATCTACATCCCTTCCAGATTTCACTCCGGCACCAATCAGTTGCATATGTTAAGTCTTTTGTAGTTAGGTTTATGACAAATTCTTTTGTTTCTTTTATGACCTCATATGAGTATCTTTCTGGTCTTACAGAAATATACACTTTTGCTGGAGTTGAACATGTTATTCCTGTCCATGCAATTGTAATAATATTTGAATTTTCCATATCTCCACAAGTCACCATTACTGCTGGAATTGGGTATATAAATGTTCCCGGTTTCCACATTACTTTACTCATAAAATATTTTGCCTCCTTAAATACTACATAAATAGTATAACATTATTTTTATGCTTTTTCAAGACATATTTTTGCTTTTTCTGTATTCTAATCTTATTACTTATTACTTTATATTATACCATAAAATTTATTATAACTTTTGGCTTTTTATACTGGTATTAATTCCTAATTTAATAATTGAAAAAGGAGTCAATCTTATAATTAACCCCTTCTTCAATTGTTTTTAGAAAAAGTACCTCCTTTTTCCCATTTTGGTAACAATAGTTTATTGCTTGATTGTTTTATATCTCACCCAATAATTGCTCAATTGACACATTGAAAACCTCTGCTAACTTTTTTAATGTACATATCCTTGGTGTATGTTTTCCTGTTATCACATTATATATAGTTTTTTTGTCTAGATTTGCTCTTCTCGCTAACTCCTCATATGTCATTTCTTGCATCTCACAAAGCTTATTAATGCTCGATGTCACATTTTTTAACTGGGCTCGGTATGTCTTTAATATGTCCTCCTTAACAAATTGACCAAACTTTAGCTCCTCTGCTGTCACTCCTAGGGCTTCTGCCAATCTCCTTACAGTAGTATTTC
>CARDEQ010000184.1:0-2762 GCA_948958005.1 uncultured Clostridia bacterium | reverse complement strand
TGATTTTCTTGCATCATACAGCCCCCAATAGCAATTATTGGGTCCTTCTCTTTTTTATATTTCTTTAATTCTCCTAATCTCCCAAATAACTTTTCTTCTGCATTTTCTCTAATGCAACAGGTGTTAAACACAATTAAATCTGCTTGTTTTGGCTCTTCTACTTTTTCATATCCCATTTCTTCTATCATACCACAAAGTTTTTCTGAATCGTTCTCATTTAACATGCATCCCATTGTTAGTATATTATATTTTAAGCCCTTTTTTGAATTTATGCTTTTAACTTTATCTAAATATTTTATTTCATCTTTAAACTCTAATATTTCCATTTTCGCTATCTCTTTTCTATGAATTGTATGCATATTTTATCATAATCCATATATGTTTTCAAGTAAATTCTTTTACTTACCTGCTATCCTTCCGCTTCTATATGCTTCTAAAAGTTCATTTAAGCAGTCTATTTGTTCTTTTATCTCTTTTCCGGATATCTGTGTCTCCAACTCTTTTTCTTTTTACTATTTGGTCACTTACTATTATTTCCGTTGGCACTTCGTCCTCTGTTTCTATTACCTTTTGTATACCTTCGAAAGTTTTGTTTGCATTTAGTGCTAAACCATATGAATTATATGCCAGAATAAATCCTGCTTCTCCTGTTTTCTCTCTATATCCTTTTGCAAATCCTCCGATCTATTACCAAAAGCTTTCCATTTGCTTTTACTGGGCTTTCACTCGCTTTAACTGGAACATGACCATTTATAATGTGTGAAAATTCTTCTGTAACCCCAAAATCCTGTAATATTTTTTTGCAAAATTCTTCATTTGTTATATGTGTGTAATATGGTATTTTATTCTCCTTATGCGGATTTTTATCATCTATAAAGTATTGTTCAAATGTTGTCATTTTATCTTTTCCAAAAAATGGAGAATCTTTTCCACACCATAGATACCATAAATAATCTATTGCTTCTTTATTCTCTTCAAAATATGCTTTTCTAATTACTTTGTCTAAATAATCTAAATATTCCTTTCCGCTCTAAAGTTTTGCCAAGTAGAGTTATTTTTGTATAACTTCCATCTTCATTTATTGGAATACATGCATGCATAAGCAAGTTTGAATTAAAAATTTTGTAAGTTGCTCCCTTGTCATATAAAAACCTAATGTGCTCATTTAATTTTGGGCTTTCCATAAATGACTCTTTTAGCCTTTCTACAAGCTCCTCCTCTTTATTAGTTAGCTTATATGGTTCTTTTTTGTCTATGGTTGGGAAGCTTAAATCATTCATTTCATATTCTATACCTGATATATTAACAGTTCCCTTTTCATAATTGATTTTATCTAGCAAAAGTCGGTCTGACATTTTGTATTCAGGATGCCTCCTTATTAACTCTCCTTCTATCTTAAACTGAATTACTGCTATTGCTTTTTGTATTTTTGCAAGTATTATTTTGTCACTTTCACTATATTTGTTATAATCCAATTCTCTAGGAAGCAATCTCTTTGGTGGCATCTCTTTATATGTATCTAGGGCAAATATTGAAAGTGGTCTCATATTTATTCCGATATGCATCCTCTAATAATCTAACATTTCCATATCTTGCACATATTCTAATAACATTAGCAATGCAAGCCTCATTCCCGTGCAGCAGCTCCCATCCATAGTATGTCATGGTTTCCCCATTGAATATCTAGACTGTGAAATTTTATTAGTCTTTCAATTATATAATCTGGATGTATTCCTCTATCAAATATGTCTCCTACAAGATGTAAATGGTCTATTGACATTTGTTTTATTGCATCTGCTATACCAATTATTGCATCCTCTGCTATACCGAGCTCTATTACTGAATCGATTACTGCTTCATAATATTCCTCCTTGTTTCCGATATCTTCTGGTGCATGTAATAATTCATCCATTATGTATCTAAATTTTGGTATTGATTTTCTTACTTTTGAACGCGTGTACTTTCCTCCTGTCATTCTACAAATCTCAACTAATCTTGAAATTGTGTCTTTATACCACCCCTTTGTATCTTCTTTATTTTCTTTTATCTGTTTTAGTTTTTCTTCTGGATAATATATTAGTGTTGCAAGTTTGTTTCTCTCTTTAAGTGATAAAGCATCTTTAAAACTCAGCTCTATCTTGTTTCTTATCCTTCCTGCACCATTATTTAATACATGTATAAATGGTTCGTATTCTCCATGTACATCACTTAAGAATACTTCTGTTCCTTTTGGCAGCTCGAGAATTGCTTTTAGATTTATTATTTCTTCTAATACTTCATTTTCATTTTTAAAAGTTTTGCTAAGTAGCTTGATATATCCTTCTTTGTTATAATTCAAGTATAGCACCTCCTAAAATATTATATTGTAATTCTATCATATATAATCTGAAAAATCAAAGTTAAGATTTAATTCATATCTTGCATGGTTTTTGTTCTTATGTTATAATCAAAAAGGAAATAAAATTAAAGGGAATAGTATAAAATGGAGAAAATCAAAGCTGAAGGCGCAGTTCTATCAGATTCAAGAAAAAGGGAGCCAATATATGATGTTATTAGAGTAATATCTTGCTTATGTATTATAGCAATTCATTGTACTGATGCGTTGATAGAGGAAAAGACATATGATTATGTTTGGTATATAGGAAATATTATTCAATCCATTGTTAGAATAGCACTTCCTATGTTTGTTTTGCTTAGTGGTGCCTTAATTTTAAATAGCAAAAAAGATGAACCTCTTGGGAAATTCTATTTAAAAAGATTGC
>CARDEQ010000183.1:0-2767 GCA_948958005.1 uncultured Clostridia bacterium | reverse complement strand
TGTATTCATACATAAATGAAGAACAAGGATTATATGAAGTTGGAGAGGTAAGTAAAACAAACTGTAAAAACTCATATCCATATGCAATGGCTTTAAAGAGATGTTTTGATAGAGTTGTACTAAAAAATTCAAAACTAGCTTATGAAAGTATTTATAGTGATAGTGAGGGTGCAGATATAAACAAAGAAGAAACAGAAAAAGAAATTGCAGAAAATAAGATAGATAACTTAAAAGTGGAAGCATTAAAAAAATCTATAGCAAAACACAAAATAGGTGATGATGTAGTTGCATTAATTTTAGCAGGATATAACTATGCAAAAATTGAAGATATTGAAATTAAAAATTATATGAATATAGTTAATGATTTTAAATCAAAAAAGTAGGTGACTAGGTGAAAAGTGAATTTGAAGAAATAGTAAAAGACGACTTTAAACAATACAAAGAAATAGCAAAAAGATTTAGAGATGTAAAAATGGAAGATTGTGTTGAACTACAAAACTTAACAACAGATAGTTGGTTATTAGCGACTAGATGGAGTGAAATACAAAGTTTAGCAAGTAAAATAGCACAAGAAAGCGGAATAAATAAAACAGATTTTGGAACATGGGCATATCAGAAATATAGGCAATTGCAAGAAATGCACATCACTTGTAGAAGTTGGTATAGATTAGCAAAAGAAGATGAAAGAATGTTGAAAGGACTAGAAATAGTATGAAAAGATATTCAATATTAAACAATTTAGAAAAATGTTTCTTTTGTGGTAAACCAGCAGAGTGCATTCATGAAGTTTATTTTGGCACAGCAAATAGGCAAATTTCAATCGAGAATGGCTTTTGTGCAGGTTTATGTCACAAAGAACATAATTTATCACATAATTCAGTTCATAGTAATAGAAAAATGGATTTAAAGCTTAAAGAACTATATCAAAAAGAATATGAAAAAACACATACAAGAGAAGAATTTATAAAATTAATAGGAAAAAGTTATTTATAAAAAATATTAGGAGGAAATAGAAAATGAAAAAGGAAAAAGGAAATGTGATTTTAGGAATTATTATAGGAGTTATAGTAATATTTGCAACAGTATTCTTTGCAAGTATTAAAACTATACCAACAGGATATGTAGGAGTAAAAACAAGATTTGGACAAGTACAAAACGATACAATTCAAGAGGGATTAAATTTTAAAATGCCATTTATAGAAAGTATAGTAAAAATAGATTGCAGAACACAAAAAATTGAATATTCAATGGAAGCAAGTTCAAGAGATTTACAAAAAATATCTAATATAAAAATAGCAGTAAATTATGGAGTAGATAAACAAAAAGCAAATGTTCTATATAGAGAAATTGGAAAAGATTTTAAATCTGTAATTATAGAACCAACAATATATGAAACAATGAAATCAGCAGTAGCAAATTATACAGCAGAAGAATTAGTAACTAAAAGACAAGAAGTTTCTAATTTAGCACAAGAAACATTAACAGAAAGATTAAAAGATAAAGGAATAAATATAACATCATTAAGTATGACAGATTTATCATTCTCAGCAGAATTTGATCAAGCAATAGAGAAAAAACAAGTTGTAGAACAACAAACACAGCAAGCAAAATATGAATTAGAAAAAGCAAAAGTAGAAAATGAAAAGAAAATAGAAAATGCAAAAGCAGAAGCGGAAGTAATGAAACAACAAAATCAAGAAATAACAGACAAAACACTTGAGTTAAAAAGATTAGAAGTACAACAAAAATTAATAGAAAAATGGAATGGACAATTACCAAGTACATCATTAGGAGATAATATACCAATGTTAAACATAGGAAAATAAACAACTAAGGCTAAGACAGAATAAAGTTTTAGCCTTAATTTTACGAAAGGAGAAATATACTTATGAATTATATAAAACAACTCAATGAATTTTATCCTACATTAGACTACAAACCGCTTAACGCTGAGGCTATCGCAATATATTTTTGCTTATTGCAGATAGCGAACAAAACGGGGTGGATTGACCAGTTTAGAGTAGCGAATACAGTTCTAATGAGTAAGTGTAATATAGATAAACAAAAATTAACAAGAGCAAGAGAAAAACTAATTTCTCAAGGATATATAACATATTCAAAAGGCAGAAATCAGTCGGAAGCCCCTATATATAGCATAGTTCAGTTATATACGGATACTCCACTTGATACTCCAAAAAATACAGCACTTAATATAGCGGATGATACCCAAAATGATACGGCATGTAATACGGCAGATGATACCATTAATAAACAAAAGAAAACAAAACAAATAAAAGAAAATAATATAAAAGAAAAAAATGATGTAATTGAAATTTATAATTCAATTTGTACTAATCTTCCAAAAGTACAAAAACTAACTAAGAAAAGAGAAAAATTTATAAATGAGTTTTTAAAAGGGTTTAGTTTAGAAGAGTTTAAAAGAATTTGTGAGCTAGCAAACAATAATAGTTTTTTAACAGGAGAAAATGATAGGAAGTGGAAAGCAGATTTTGACTTTTTGATAAATCCTAATAAAGCAACAAACATCTTGGAAGGGAAATACAGTAATAGTACTAAAACAGATTATAAAATTGAAGGAGGTTTACAACTTCTATGACAAACTGTTTTAAAGAGATTAAAGAATTGTTAGATAATATTCAAGTAGTAGAAAAATATTTAGGCAAACCATATAAAATAACAAAAAAAGGTTTATGGTATAAAAGCCCTTTTAGAAATGAGAAAACAGCTAGCTTTTATGTATCAGAAA
>CARDEQ010000182.1:0-2777 GCA_948958005.1 uncultured Clostridia bacterium | reverse complement strand
ATTTTCCCAATAGATTTAATGGAAAAATACTTTAAGAATTTCTGGCCAAGATTGGGAATAGAAAGAGAAGAATTTTTAAGACTTGGCATGAACCCAAAAGAAGAAATGGAGCCAGGCTTTAATATGGGAATTTTCGCATTGAAAATTGCAGGAAAGAAAAATGGTGTTAGTAAGCTACATGGAGGAGTTTCAAGGGAGCTATTCGGTGATGTTTGGCCTGAAATTGCAGCAAATGAATCACCAATAGGATATGTAACAAATGGAATTCACACTTGTACATGGCTTGCACCAACAATGAAGGAATTGTTTAATAAGTATCTAACACCATATTGGCAAGACAATATATATTTAGAACGCACATGGGAAAAAGTAAATAATATACCAAACAAAGAATTATGGGATGTTCATTATCAAAGAAAAGTAAAATTATTACATTTAGTTAGACAAAATACAATAGATAGACTTAGAAGAAATGGTATGAGATATGAAGAAATAATGGATATAGTATCAAAGCTTGACCCAAACGCTCTTACAATAGGATTTGCTAGGAGATTTGCAACATATAAAAGAGGCACCTTGATTTTCCGTGATTTAGAAAGAATAACAGAGATAGTAAGCAATACAAATACTCCTGTACAATTAATATTTGCGGGAAAAGCACACCCAAAAGATATAGAAGGTCAAGATTTAATTAAGCAAATACATGAAATATCGATGAAGCCACAATTCAAAGGAAAGATATTCTTACTTGAGGACTATGATATTGGAATGTCAAGATATTTAATTAGTGGTGTAGATGTTTGGTTAAATAACCCAAGAAGGCCAATGGAGGCTTCGGGAACAAGTGGTGAAAAGGCATCTGTAAATGGAGTGCTTAATTTTAGTATTTTAGATGGCTGGTGGGTTGAAGGATATAATAAAGAAAATGGATGGATAATAGGAAAAAATAAAGACTATGATTCATATGAAGTACAAGATAATGAGGATTGCCAAAGTATATATGATACACTAGAAAATAAAATAATTCCAACATATTATAGCAGAATACAAGGAGAGAACTTTTCAAATGAGTGGGTAGAGCTTATGAAAAATTCTATTAAATCAACAGGCTGGCAATATAGTACAGCTAGAATGTTAATGGATTACCTAACTCAAATGTATATACCACTTTGCAATCTTTATGATAATTATTATTCTGATTTAGAAAATGTAATAAGACTAAATGAATGGGTAGATAGTATTAAAACTAGATGGGATAAAATTAAGATAAGACAACTAGATAATTTAAATAATGTTGTTATAGATGCAGGAAATAATATTGAAGTAAAATGTCAAGTTGACCTTCAAAATATCAATCCAAAAAATATCTCAGTACAAGTATATTCAGGAAAAGTACTTGAAAATGGAATATTAGAAGATATACAAATAAAAGAAATGGAAAAGATAGATAAAGAGGGTGACATTTACAGTGCAAAAATTAATTTAACAGCAGGTGGAGACTATGGTTATACATTTAGAGTAATGCCTAAACATGAAATGGTATTAGAGGCTCAAAATTTAAATCTTGTAAAATGGATAACAGAAGAAATGCAAAAAGAGGTAACAGAAGAAGAAAAAGTAACAGACAAGGTTAAAGCTCCATCAGTGGAGGACAATATAGAAGAAGCATTGAGTGAAGAAGAAAAAGTTGAAAAGTTTGACTAAACTATTGCAAAAGGCATAGAAAAACATATATAATATTAAAAAGACTTAAGAATTGATTAATGCAAACAAAAGAAAAGAGGAGGTGTATAGAAATGCCAGTAATAGATTTAACACAACCATTAGTAGTATTACTTTGCTTGGCTTCTATAATTTGTGCAATATACTTAGGACATGAAATAAAAAAAGCTGTTGTTCCAGCAGCAGCACTAATGCTATGTATAGCTTTACTTATAACACATAGCTTACAATTATTTGTATTTTCAGAAAGCTATATAGGATATGAACATGTACTTTCATTATCAATGATATATGACTTCGGATTTGTTCTAGTTACTTATTTAGCTTATCTATGGATAGATGATATTGAAGCAAAACACAGAAATAAGAAAAGTATTGATAATAGCTTAGATTGGTTCTGGAGTAAAATTGTTTAACTAAAGGGGAGAATACAAAAATGGACAAGAAGTTTTATATTACAACACCAATATATTATCCAAGTGGTAAATTTCATATAGGTACAGCATATACAACTGTACTTGCAGATACTATCAAAAGATATAAAGAGCTTAGAGGTTTTGATACAAGACTTTTGACAGGACTTGATGAGCACGGACAAAAGATTCAAGAAGTAGCAGAAAAGCTAGGGAAGACACCTCAAGAGCATGTAGACGAAATTGCAAAATATGCAAAAAAGCTTTGGGAATTAATGGATATAAGGTATGACGATTTTATTAGAACAACAGAAGAAAGGCACTCAAAAGTTGCAGGCGAAATTTTTGATAAGTTAATGGAAAAAGGTGATATATATAAGGGAGAATATGAAGGATGGTATTGTACCCCTTGTGAAACATATTTTACTGAAACACAACTAGAAAATCGGAAAATGTCCAGACTGTGGCAGAGATGTTAAAAAAATGAAGGAGGAAGCATATTTCTTTAATATGAAGAAATATACTGATAGATTAGTAAAATTCTATGAGGAAAATCCAAACTTTATAGAGCCCGAATTTAGAAAAAACGAATTATTTAATAATTTTATAAAACCAGGACTTGAGGATTTATGTGTTACAAGA
>CARDEQ010000181.1:0-2829 GCA_948958005.1 uncultured Clostridia bacterium | reverse complement strand
TAAACTGTTGCTAGGAGGCCCCCCTTATTATTACTACATTTTATTTTTTGTCATAAGGGAATATTATTGTTTTCAGCTTTCCACTCATGATATAAAATGTCTTTTAAAACTAACATACTGTCTAAATTATTAAAGTCATATTCCTTCTGTAATTTAATGAGCATTTCTTTAATTTTACTTGCATAATCTTCTACATCTACTTGTTTTTGATATTTTGCAAGGATTGGATATTTATTGCTCCATGCCTTTGTCCAATCTATTTTTTCTTCTCTTTCTTCATCAGTATTTTTAATCACTTGCTCAATTTCTTTTAAGTCTGCATCAAATTCTATTAAATCATCTAAAGATAAGTTATAAAGCTTTGCTAATTTCTTTGCTTGATAAATATCTGGCACAGTTTCATCTGTCTCCCACTTTGAAATTGTTTGTCTACTTACACCTAATTTTTCAGCAACTGTCTCTTGTGACAATCCAGCCTTTTTCCTTGATTGAAATAAATTATTTCCTAAATTCATTTTATCCACCTCCAAATTAAGTGTACAACATTAATAGATTTTTTTCTATCAATTATACCTTGCAATTATGCTATTTTTATTAACATTTTTAAATTTGCTCTTTGACTAAGTTGTACTACACATTATGAAAAAATAAAATTATTTTATACTTTTTTTAGTGTTAAGATAATTCCAACTATTGCTCCAATAAGAATAATCGGCGATATTCTAATAAACAACCATTCAAATATATGAAAATTAACTCCTAAAACTGCCTTCTCAGGATTACTATAATCTAAGCTTGAATACGGGCTATTTAATAGTATCAGAGTAGTAAAGGTTATAATTATAATTGCACATAACAAAATTAATAGCCAGCGAATTGCTTTTCGCCTTGAGTCTCTTCTTTCTAAAAGTTGTAAGTTTATTATCTCTAATTTTTCAGAAATTTTTTTTATGTCATCTGCTTTAGCTTCAGAAATGTTTTCCCCAAGCAAAGTACTTACAGGAGTTTCAAGTACCTTTGATATAGAGATTAACATTTCAGCATCAGGAACTGATAATCCTTGCTCCCATTTAGAAATTGTTTGTCTTACAACATTTAACTTAATACTAAGCTCTTCCTGTGAAAGCCCCTTTGACTTTCTAATTGTTTTAATGTTTTCTTTTAACATTTTTTACACTTCCTTTCGTTAAAACCATTGTATAACGAATAAGCCGTTGCTACAAGCAATGCATATTAACATTTAAAGTTTATAATCATAAAATCGTAATTTAGCTATTACTTTTATAATTAATGTTTGCTAACTTTGCTTGTTTGCACAAATCCTTTGTTTGTATTTTATATTGCTTTCCATCCTTTATTGTATAAGTTCCACATTGTCTAAATTCAAAGCTCACATTTTTCCTTATACATTGTTCTCTAATATCTAATGCCCAATCGTAATTAAATATCCTTGCATTTATATCAGCTTCTCCACCGACAAACAACTAATTCAATATTATCTAGATATTTTTCGATATCTACTTTCTCTAATAATGGCTGTGCTGTTATACATTTATGCTTTATTGGTAAATCTTTAAATATTAATAATTTGTAATCTGCACTTTTTTGATTTTCGATGGTACAACATACAACCACATTATCGTACCCATTATTCCAGTCATTTGGAATACATTTCATAAATCTATCAATTCTTTTTGTTAGAAACAAAAAAGTACAATCCTGTCTTTCTTTAATCATTTTCCAACATTCACTTCGCCACTCATCTGCTTCTTCAATAAGAAAATCCGTAGAAAAACATAAATAAACGCTTCCAGCTTTCATCTTATAATTGCCATTTTTTAATTTCTCTATTGGTTTTTCAAAGTCTTTTGTCTTAATAATTTCATTAGTATTTATATCTCTTTTTAAATCTCCTTTATGAATATAGCAATGTAAACAGCCATCACTACATTTTTTGCAACCTCGCCACGGATTCCACATCGCCATAATTTTTATCACTCCTAGAATTTTGATTTTTCATAATTATAAGGAATACTTGTCCCTACAACTACATCTTCTATTTTTTCAATAATTAACCAATCGTCCATATTTCCTTGATGTTCAAAATCTAATGCTGTAATTTCTTCTACATTTGTAAATTCAACTAGACATAAGCATTTTTTGTGCCATCTTTCTTTTTGCTTATCAGTTAACTGTAATTGATTATTATTATCTTCAATAGTTTTTGTTATTTCTTCATCAATTAATTTTACATCGTTTTGAACATCTTTTACAACTGCCTTTGCTGTTATCTTTTTTGTTCCTTTTTCCATAAAATAAAGTATCTCATCTTTAAATACTCTGCTATGTGGTATTTTTCTTCCTGCTGCACCTCTTATAATCATTGTTTTACTACCATCTAAAATCTTATTTAATTCTTTTGATTTATCATCACAATATACTAAATGTACCATATTTTAATTCTCCTTTTTATTTTTAATCTCAGCGATCACTTACTATTTATATAACTAATTATAAAATATTTATTTAATAATTATTCTTCATAATCAAACTTTTCTAATCTTTTTTCTATATCGCTAATACTTGGTAAAGTACTTTTTAAATATTCTGGTAAATCAGACAATAATTTATATTCACTTACACCAATTGGCTTATTAATATTCTTTAAGTGAGAGTTCTGCTGTAATCTTATCTTTTTCTTTACACAATAATATACCAAAAGTTGGATTATCATTTTCATCTTTTACATATTCATCAACTGCAGATAAATAAAAGTTTAATTGTCCTGCATATTCTGGTTTAAACTCTGTAGTCTTAAGTTCAGATCGG
>CARDEQ010000180.1:0-2861 GCA_948958005.1 uncultured Clostridia bacterium | reverse complement strand
CTTTCCTTTTCCTCCAATTTCCATTGTCATCCATTCAGGAAGTTTGTCTCCTACATTTTCTTTTTTGAAGTTAATTCCCTTTAATCCTTCCCCTATTCCTTGAAGTGCAAGGGCTATCGCTGAGTTAACTTCTATATAGTCTTTTATATTTATTTCTGAACCAATTGAGCGTATAAAATATGGTCTCAATATTTCACATTTTACATCTTCTAAATATTCTTGGAAATAAATATCTATATTATTTATAACAGATGCCATACCTGTTATATAAATTTTATCAATTTTATTTAAACTATCATTTAATATTTTCTTTACTCGTCCTACTATATTGTATAAAGTTGGCATAATATCATCTAAATATGCATTTTCCTCATATTGAAGTTCTTTTCCTTGTGATGTATATATTGTTGAGTTTTTACATATTTCATAAGCTTTAGCATATGAATTTTCTTTTGAATTTATTCTTGCTAAAATATCTGTTATACCTGCATCTATTGTATTTATTTCATATATTTTTTGCTCTATTATTGAGGTTACTGTTGTAGTTCCTTCTATATTTACTATTGCCATGTTTTCTAGATTTTCACTCTTATTAATTTCTAACAAGTTTGATATATCTAATGCTATTGGAGAAACGCAAGATAACTTGTATTTACCAAGTAATTCTGCCCTCTTTGCAAGCTCTCCTCTATTTGCAGAAATGTGAATTGCCTTTACCTTTTCTCTATCCTCTAAGTCATCTACTAAGACATATCTTGTTTCAAAGGTATCTGCATTTAGTTCTTTTTCAAAGCATATTGACTCAAACTCAGTATTAATATAACTGTGCATATCTTTTTTATTTAGTAAGTTAAAAATGTAGAAATAGTTATAATTTTCATTTGGAGTATTAATACTTATTGGTGTTTTATAACTATATGTTTCTTCTATAACCTGCTCTATTGCTTCGTTTAGTCTGTCATAAAACTTTATACCGAATGAATCAATTTTGACTACATCATTGTCTTTAGAAACTTTTGCGTATTTGATTATGTTATCTTCTATATATAATCCTAAACAGCTTGCCATTTTCTTCTCCTTTGTTTTTTTGATTTTTATTTTATATTTTACAAATATGAATAATTAATACTTGTAATTTTTTGTGTGAATTACATATTTTGCGTATTTTCTCAAAATTACATCATATCATGTTTATATTTTATAATTTTTTCGCCAAAAGTCAATATATTTTCCTCATTTGTAACGTAATTGTAAAAAAAATGTAATATTATCGTAACATTTCTTTTATTATGTCTCCTCTTTTTTTGGTTTATTCCACGAAATATAGTCACAGCCTGATTTTGGATTATTTTCACAAACATAAAACTTTCTACCTTTTTTGCTCTTTTTAACTAATAATTTTCCCCCACATTTTGGACATGGCTCCTCAATAGCTTCTACTATTGGTTTTGTATTTTTACATTCAGGATATCCGAGGGCAAGCTAAAAATTTTCCGTATCTGCCATATTTAATTACCATCATTCTTCCACATATCTCGCATGGAACATCAGATACTTCTTCTTTTATTTCTATTTTATCTATTTCCTCTTGAGCTTTTTTTAGTTCTACTTCAAAAGGACCATAAAATTCTCTTATAGTCTTCTTCCACTCTTCTTTTCCTTCAGCAATCATATCAAAATCCTTTTCAATATCTGCTGTAAAATCTACATTTACTATATCTTTAAAGTTGTTAATTAAAAGCTCATTTACTAATTTTCCGAGCTCTGTTGGCGCTAATTTTTTTTGTTCTTTTTCTATATACCTTCTTTCTAATATTGTTGTAATTGTAGGTGAATATGTGCTTGGTCTACCAATACCTTTTTCTTCTAGTGCTTTTACTAAGCTTGCTTCTGTATATCTTGGAGGCGGCTCTGTAAAGCTTTGTTTTGGAGATATTTTATCCTTTTTCACCGCTTCTCCGCACTTCGAGATTTGGGATTTGAGTTTCTTCCTCCTCTTTATCCTCTACATAAACTGCCATAAATCCCTTAAATTTTAATGTCTGCCCATTTGCCTTAAAATTCACATCTCCAGCATCTATGTCTACTCCAACTGTATCAAATACAGCCTGTGCCATCTGACTTGCTATAAATCTATTGTATATCAATTTGTATAACTTATATTGGTCATTTGTTAAACTACCCTTTATACTATCTGGAGTAAGTTCTATATATGTTGGTCTTATTGCCTCATGCGCATCTTGTGAATCTGAGCTTGTTTTATAATATCTGTTTTCATAATATTCCTTGCCATAATTTTCTTCTATCTGTTTTTTAGCTGCACTTCGTGCAACATCTGAAATCCTTGTCGAGTCTGTTCTCATATAAGTTATAAGTCCGAACATGACCTCTTCCTTCAATTTTTAACCCTTCATATAGTCCTTGTGCAACAGACATTGTTTTCTTTAATGTAAAATTTATTTTTCGTGAAGCCTCTTGTTGCATTGTACTTGTTGTAAATGGTGGTGCTGGGGTTCTTTTTTTCTCACTTTTTTTAATGTTTTTTATAATAAATTTTTCATTTTCTATTTCTTTTAAAATTTCTTTTACTTCTTGCTCATTTTTTAGCTCCTGCTTTTTTCCTTTTCTTCCGAGTAAATTTTGCCTCAAACTTGCTTTTTCCTTTTACAAGATGTGCATATATATTCCAATATTCCTCTGGTATAAATTTTTGTATTTCCTCTTCTCTATCTACTATTAATTTAACTGCGACTGATTGAACACGTCCAGCAGAAAGCCCTCTTCTAACTTTTTTCCAAAGTAGTGGGCTTATTTGGTATCCAACTATTCTATCTAATACTCTTCTTGCCTGTTGTGCATCA
>CARDEQ010000179.1:0-2875 GCA_948958005.1 uncultured Clostridia bacterium | reverse complement strand
GTTTTAGAGTAAATTCGTGATTTGTATTCATTTGATGGAAATCTCTATAATTCATAATAGGTGCAAGTGTAAGTTTGGCTTTTGCCCCTTCGTTTTTTATTTTATATAATATACAAACTGTATTTTTTCCATATTCCATACAAATTAATTTTTTTATTTCTAAATCCTTCACTTTATATGTAAATATCGGAATATAGTCCTTCTCAAAGCTTTCTAACCTTTTATATCCATCTGATATATAATTGTTTGAAATATTTGTATATAAATTATAAACTTCTCCATCTATTTCTATACTTTCGTCTACTTTTGAAAGAATGACTTTTCTTCTTCCTGGAGCTGCAAATGGTGCAACAAGTAAACCGTGATATTTTCTAGTATTACAGCCAATAATAGTAGTTGATGCATAGCCACCTATACCATTAGTTATTAGCCATTCCTTCCTTAAACTATTTTCTAGCTTCAGTTCTTCTCCCTCAAATTTTTTCATATGTTCCTCCGATTATTTTACTCTTTATCCTCAATCCATCTTCTTTTTTCTTCCCTTTTTGTGTCACTATTTCTAATTGATCTTATTCTTTCATTGTATTTAGTAGTAAATTTACTCTTTGGTCTGTCATCTAACCTTCTTGCTTTTTTATTAGCCTTATTTTCCTGTTTAATTATTTTAGCTTTTTCCTTTGCTTTCTCTTTTCTTACTTCATTATTTGCTTTAAGCTTTGTATTCATTCTTACATATTTAGGGTTATTTTGCATGTCTTTGAATTTCAAGTCCTCGCAAATAATTTCAATTATTGAATCTGCAACTGCAACTGGATCATGTCTAATTGCATTATTTTCAATACATGCAAATTCTTTTGCAATTGCTTTAACCCCCTGCTCTTTGCATTTTTCAGTATCCTGCTCAACTGGAAAAGCCCCATCTTTATTATATATTCTAACAAATTCTGGAACAATATCCCCAATATCATAAACACAATAATCTACAACCTTATGATTAGCATGTTCAATTATTGCTTTTACATGGTCTGAAAGCGCGAAATCGTCTGTTTCACCCGGTTTTGTCATGATATTTGCAATATATATTTTTATTGCCTTGCTTTCTTTTATTGCCTTAGATATTCCCTTTATCAAAAGATTTGGTATCACCTCTGTATAAAGATTTCCGAGGTCCTATTACTATTGCATCTGCTTGCTCTATTGCTTCAATTACTCCGTGGTGCTGGTCTTACATTCGTTGGAGATATAAATATTCTATTTATTCTAGATATTCTAGCCATTGAGGTTTCAGAAATCTTGTCTTTTTCATCTATAACTGTTCCATCTTCAAGCTCTGCACAAATATGCATTCTATCAAGTGTTACTGGTAAAATTCTACCTGTCATATTAAGCACTTTTGAGATATTTTCTATAAATTTTGAACCCTCTCCATTTATTGCTTGCATTGAAGAAACAAATACATTTGTAAAATCCACTTGGTCTTGGAATTTTAACTTCAATAATTGCTCCATTTCTGCTTCATTTTCTGAAAGACTTACTATACTTCTTCTAATATCTTCTAATGGCATAAACGAGTTATTCTCATTTTGTCCCTCTCCATAGTCTGTCATTGATGCAATTGCAGTTAAATTATTGGTATAATCCTTTAAGCCTTTAAGCACTGTATTTAAACCAGTTCCTCCACCTATAACTACTATCTTAGGCCCCTCTTTATATATCTTTTTATCAAATATTAAAGAATTAACATTTACATCTTTTTTATTTTCATTTAGTCTATCGTCTGTATCCTCTACAAGTAACTCTAATACTCTTTTTTGACTATATATTATTCCTATTATTACTGTCATAAATCCCACTATTGATATTACAATTGTAGATACAAGCTTCCATATAGACATATTTTGCATATTCATGATTGTTGCTATACCATAGCATAAAAGTATAATTCCAACAATTATTACAAACATCCATCTTTTCATTTTGGTTCCTGATTTAAACCATTTAAAGATTCCTAACATTTCTCTCCTCCATGTTTCTTTAGATTGTATTTTCAGGTTATTATATCACTTACTGAAAATTTAGTAAATAAAATATTTAAAATTATTTTTCTTTTACCACCTCTATTATGTCTTTTGCAGTTAATTTAAAGTATTCAAGCAATTCTTCTGCTTTACCTGATTTTCCAAAGGTGTCTTTAACACCCATTTTAGTCACTTTGCATGGATATTCCTCTGCTAAGACTTCACATACTGCTCCTCCGAAGACCTCCGTATAATACTATGATCTTCTATTGTTATGATTTTTTTTGTTTCTTTTGCAGATTTAATAACTAATTCTCTATCTATTGGCTTTATTGTATGCATATCAACTACTCTAATATTTATTCCTTCAGCCTTTAGCATTTCCATCGCCTTTACTGCTTCATTTACAACTACTCCTGTTGCAATTACAGTTGCATCTTCTCCCTCTCCTATTTGAACACCTTTTCCTATTTCAAATTTTTCATTTTCTTCATAGATTACTGGTGTTGCCAATCTACATAGTCTTAAATAAACTGGTCCATCTATTTTTGCTATTTGTTCTACTGCCCATTTTGTTTGAGTATCATCTGATGTACACATAACTGTCATATTTGGAATTGTTCTCATTAAACTTATATCTTCTAGCATTTGATGTGTCGCTCCATCTTCTCCAACAGTCACTCCTGCATGTGTTGCACATACTTTAATATTTAATTTTGGATAACATATTCCATTTCTTATTTGGTCATAGGCACGTCCAGCTGCAAACATTGCAAAAGTACTCGCAAACACCATTTGTCCGAGATGCTGCAAGTCCTGCTGCTGTTCCCATCATATCTTGTTCTGCTATTCCCATG
>CARDEQ010000178.1:0-2876 GCA_948958005.1 uncultured Clostridia bacterium | reverse complement strand
GGAAAATTCACCTCTAAAAGGTTGAATTCCTTAAGACAAAAGCCCCGTCCCCCTGTCTCCCCCTGTCTCTCTCTCCCCATCTCCGTCTATCTGTCCTTGTTTCGGTTTTTTCTTTTTTTGTGTGCTCTTAATTTTGGTCCTGACTTAAGTTTACTACAAATATTCCTTTAGTTTTGTTACTGAGTTTTCTTGTAATTGTACAAATTCGTTTAAGGTTTGTTTTATATTTTCTTCTACATTTGGATTATGATTTAGAAGTCTGCGCCCTTCTATTATTCCCATAGTAGTTCCTTGGATTAGCATTTCTGAAAGCTTTGAGTTACTTTTGTCATTCATTGTATTCATTTGAATTCCCATCCATGTCATTACATCATTTTTAATATTAGTTGTACTTGGCACTTCTCCATATTCATTATAAAGGTCAGTTACCTTGTTTAAAATGTCTTCATATTGATTATATTGAGTACTAAGTTCTCGCCTAAATTCGTCATTTTCTACTTTTTCTGAAACATAAGAAATAGCTTTTATTCCCATTTCAGCACCTGAATGTAACTCCTTTAAAACTTTTAAATTTTCATTATTTTCCATATTTGTATACCTCCATTTTTAGGATAACCAAGTTTTAGAAAAATATATATTAAAGAGTATATAAATATTAATGTGAAGAAAAAATGATTTATCAATGATAACCAAATAACATATTGCAGCTTGAAAAAAATTTTGTTGAATGCTATAATCTAAGAAATAAAAGTGTTTTTTGTCGAAGTGTGTCAAAATGCCCCGGCCCTGTTGACACAAATAGGAGGAGTTATGGGAGAGGTTAAGTGGACTAAGGAGCAGGCTTTAGCTATAAGTGAAAAGGGAGAGAATATTTTGGTTGCAGCGGCTGCTGGTAGTGGTAAGACGGCTGTTTTGGTTGAGAGAATTATAAATAAGATTGTAGATGGGAAAATGGATATAGATAAGATTTTGGTGGTTACTTTTACTAAGGCTGCTGCTGCTGAAATGAAGACTAGGGTACTTGAGGCAATTTATAAAAGGCTTGAGGAGGTGCCTGAGGATAGGCATTTACAAAGGCAAGTAATGCTGCTTTCTAAGGCAAATATTTGTACAATAGATGCTTTTTGTCTTGAGGTTGTTAAGAATAATTTTTTTGAGCTTCGGAATATCTCCAAACCTTAAAATAGCAGAGAATACGGAAATACAGATATTAAAGCAGGAGACGCTAGAGGAGCTATTTGACCGAAAGTATGAAGCTAATGATAAGGAATTTTTGAATTTGGTTAATATGTATACAAGTTATAAAGGTGATGAGGCTTTGAAGGATATGCTACTTGATATATTTACATTTATTCAGAGTACTCCTTTTCCCAATAAGTGGTTAGAGGAGAAGATAGAGCTATTCAATATAGAAGAAATTAGTTTTGAAGAAAATCCTTGGGGAGAGGTTTTGTTTAATAAGGCAAAGGAGGAGCTAAATACTTCTATACTAAGTTTAAAGGAGGAGCAAGAGAGGATAAAATATGAGGAGGATACACAAAAAGCTTTTATTTGCTTATCAGAGGATATAAGAAGGCTAAATATTGTATATGAAGCAAGTACTTGGGATAATATGTATTGTGCTATAAATGCTTTAAAACTTGATAGATTTCCAAGTGACAAAAAGATACCTCAAGAAATAAAAGATAAGATAATGAAGAAAAGAAATAAGGTTAAAGATAGTATAAAAGCTATAAATGAAGATATATTAACCTGCAATTCAAGTGAAGCATGTGCTGATATAAAAAGTATGTATGAGATATTACTAAGTATAAAAAATTTAATATTGGAATTTTCAAGAGATTTTTTAAAGGTGAAGCAGGATAGAAATATAATGGATTTTAGTGATATTGAACATTTTGCACTTCAGATATTGACGAAGGATACTGAGAAGGAAAATCATGTTTGTGTAAAGTATAGGGAGAAGTTTGAGGAGATATTGATAGATGAATATCAGGATAGTAATTTAGTTCAAGAGAGTATATTGACAGCTATTTCACGTGGAAATAATATATTTATGGTTGGAGATGTAAAGCAGAGTATATATAAATTTAGACAAGCCTGCCCAGATCTATTTTTAGAAAAATATGAGGGCTATAAAAATATGGAAAATCAAAAAAAAGGGGAGAACTTAAAAATTCAGCTTTTCAAGAATTTTAGAAGTCGAGAAAATGTTTTAAAACTCACAAATATAGTATTTGATAGTATTATGAGTAAGGAGCTAGGAGATATAGATTATATAGAGGAGGAATACCTGAATTTAGGTGCAAATTATCCAGAAGGAGAGAACTTAAATGCTGAAATTCACATAATAGACTTAAAAGAGGAGGAGGAAGGCATTTATAAAACAGAAGCAAAAGATACAGAGGATATTGAAGAAAAGATTGAAGCTGCTATATTAGAGGCAAAATTTGTCGCAAATAAAATAAAAGAATTGATAGATACAGGATATGTAGTATCAAATAAAGATAAGACTAAAAGGAAAATAACTTATAAGGATATAGCTGTTCTTTTACGTTCAACAAAGACTTTGGCGCCAATATATGAGCAGGAAATTTCTAAATTAAACCTGCCAGTATTTTGTGATACATCTTCTCGGGTATTTAGACTCTGTTGAAATACAAGTAATTATGAGTCTACTTAAAATTATTGATAATCCAACAGATGATATTTCTTTAGTGACTGTTCTAAGATCAATGATAGGAGGATTTACTGATAATGATTTAATTGAGATAAGGATAAATAGGACTTCAAAAAGTTTTTTTGCTTCAATGTGTGATTATGCAAATAAAGAGGAAAAAAACCTTGAATTGAAGGAAAAAGTTAAAGGCTTTTTG
>CARDEQ010000177.1:0-2957 GCA_948958005.1 uncultured Clostridia bacterium | reverse complement strand
CAGTATTTTCCTAATACTGATACTTCTTTAATAGTTACAGTTTTGAATAGATATAAAGAAATAGATGTCTGGAGTTCTACTCCTTACATTACTCAAAATGGCTTCGAGCTTTTACAAACTATAATTCAAGATGCTGGCGAACTAAAACAAAAAGCCCCATATGATAAAATTATTAATAACAATTTTGCAAATGAGGCTACGAAATAAATTACTCCCAGAAGGTCTTAAAGTAATGCTTAATTCCTTCTGGGGTATAGCAAATTTTTTTATTCTTTTGTTTTTTGCTTTACATTTTTTATTCTTCTTCTTGTTCTATTTCTTTATCTGATATCTTCTCTATGCTAACTACTTTTCCTTCATTTGTTCTCATTAGTGTTACTCCTTGTGTCGGACGTCCTAATATACTTATTTCTGATACTTTTATTCTTATAATGGTTCCTGTATCTGTAACAAGCATTATATCATCGTCTTCATCTACTAATTTTACTCCTATTACTTCTCCTGTTTTTGGAGTTATTTTATAAGTTATGACTCCCTTTCCTGCTCTTACCTGTACTCTGTATTCATCTAATTCTGTTCTTTTTCCAAATCCATTTTCTGTAATTGTAAGTAATGTTTGTTTGCTTCCCGAAACTATTGACTCCATACCTATTACAGTATCATCTTTATCTAGTTTTATTCCAATTACACCTTGTGATACTCTTCCCATTGGTCTTACATCTTTTTCGTCAAATGTTATACATTGTCCTCCGTTTTGTTACCATTACAACATTATCTTCTCCATCTGTAAGCTTTACTGAAATTAATTCGTCGTCTTCTTTTAGTGCAATTCCTTGTAAACCTGTTCTTCTTGAAGAATCATACTCAGACAAAGGTGTTTTCTTTATTATACCATTTTTTGTTGCCATTAAAAGATATTTACCTTCTGCGATATTTTGAATTGGTATAATTGCTGAAATTTTCTCTCCTCCATCTAGACTAAGTAAATTAACTATTGCCGTTCCTTTTGCTGTTCTTCCGTGCCTCTGGTATTTCATATCCTCTTAGCTTGTATAATTTTCCTTTATTACTAAAGAACATTATTGTATCATGAGTTGAAGCTGTAAAAATTTCCTTTACGAAGTCTTCCTCTCTCGTTGTCATTCCAGTTATTCCTTTTCCACCTCTTTTTTGGCTTTTATATGTATCTATCGGTAATCTTTTTATATATCCAAAATGTGATAATGTAATAACTGTTTCTTCTTCCTTTACTAAATCCTCTTCGTCAAATTCTCCAGCACTTGCAATTATTTTTGTTTTTCTTTCATCACCATATTTTTCTTTTAACTCACATAATTCTTCTTTTATTATGTCATATACTAATCTTTCACTTGCAAGTATTGCTTTTAAATGTTCGATTAATTTCATTATTTCATTGTATTCTTCTTCGATTTTTTCTCTTTGCAAGCCTGATAAGGTCTTCAATCTCATATCCAAAATTGCTTGAGCTTGAATGTCTGACAAACCAAATCTTTCCATCAGTCTTTCCTTAGGATCGTCATATGAACTTCTGATTATTTTTATTACTTCATCAATGTTGTCTATTGCAATTTTTAAACCTTCTAATATATGAGCTCTTGCTTCTGCTTTTTCTAATTCAAATTTTGTTCTACGAACTACAACCTCTTTTCTATGATCTATGAAGCATTCTAGGCATTGTTTTAATGTTAAAATTCTTGGCACACCTTTTACTAATGCAAGAGTTATAACTCCAAATGTTTCTTGCATTTGTGTAAATTTATATAATCTATTTAATATAACTTGTGCATTTGCTTCCCTTTTTAGTTCTATAACTAATCTCACATTTGCCTTTCTATCTGATTCGTCTCTTATTGCTGAAATTCCTTCTATTTTTTTATCTCTTGCTAATTCATCTATTGTCTTATGCAATCTCGCTTTATTTACTTGATATGGAAGTGATGTTATTATAATTCTTTGCCTATTTCCAGCCATCTCTTCTATTTCAGCTTCTGCTCTCATTATGATTTTTCCTCTACCTGTTGTGTATGCATCTTTTATCCCTTCTCTTCCAAGTATTGTTGCTCCTGTTGGAAAATCAGGTCCTTTTATTATTTTCATTAAATCTTCATTTGTTACTTCATCCTCGTCAATTATTTTTATTATCCCATCAACAATTTCATTTAAATTATGTGGTGGAATATTAGTTGCCATTCCGACAGCAATTCCTGAAGAACCATTAAGTAACAGTGCTGGTAATCTTGCTGGTAATACTTCTGGCTCTTGTAATCTATCATCATAGTTTGGTACAAAGTTTACTGTATTTTTTTCTATATCACTTAGCATATAATTTGCAATCTTAGCCATTCTTGCTTCAGTGTACCTCATAGCTGCTGGTGGATCTCCATCTATAGAACCAAAGTTTCCATGTCCATCTATTAATGGGTATCTTAAAGTAAAAGTTTGAGCCATTCTTACCATTGCATCATATACTGCTGCATCTCCATGTGGATGGTATCTACCCAAAACAGAGCCTACTGTATTTGCACATTTTCTATATGGCTTGTCTGATGTAATCCCGTCTTCATGCATTGAATATAGTATTCTTCTGTGCACTGGTTTCAAACCATCTCTTACATCTGGCAAAGCACGTGCAACAATAACGCTCATGGCATAGTCTATGTATGCAGTTTTCATTTCTTTTTCTAGGTCTCTTTCAATTATTGTTTCTCCTGGTCTATCCATTTTTTCACGTTCCTTCCTATTTTATCCTACGGATATTATACTAAAACGGCATTTTTTTTGCAAGAGTTTACTTTACATAATCAAAAGAAAATATTAAAATACTCTTCTATAAAATTTGTGCAAGTTTTAATTCTTCTTCTGTTATATTTTCAAGTGAATTTCCTTTACTTTTTATTAGCGTTTGTACATTTTCTATACTTCTTGCCTCTTTTAAG
>CARDEQ010000176.1:0-2967 GCA_948958005.1 uncultured Clostridia bacterium | reverse complement strand
GGTGGAGGAGCATTAATTGAAAATCTAGACAAATTAGTGAGTGAAAGAACAGGAATGCCTGTATTTATTGCAGAAGCGCCATTAGAATGTGTGGTAAAAGGTACAGGAAAAACACTTGAGGATCTAGAAAAGCTAAAAGCAGTTTTATTGAGTGCTAGAAAAATGAAATAGTAAGAAAGGATAGATTTAAGTGTATAAGAAAAAATCAAAGCTTATAGGAATAGCAATAACAATATTGATACTAATATTATTAGTCTTTTTTTCTAATGTAAAATCAGGAAGTCTGTCATACATAGAAAATGCTTTTTCTAAAGTAGTTATGCCACTTCAAAGCCGGATACACTTATCTAAAAAATAAAATTTCAGGTAATTCAAGCTTTTTTACCAATATTGATATATTAAAAGAGGAAAATGAAAAACTGCAGGAGGAAAATAGCAGACAGGCACAGAGCCTCAGAGAGCTAGAAATTATAAAGGCGGAAAATGAAACCTTGAAGGAATATTTAGGATTGACACAAAAATATTCAAATTTTGAAACAATACCAGCATATATAATTAGCAAGGATATAAGCAATTATAGCAAAACTTTTGTAATAAATGCAGGAAAAAGGGATGGAATAAGAGAAAATATGACAGTTATCTCAGAAGAAGGCTTAGTTCGGATATATAATATCAGCAAATGATAGCTCAGCAAAAGTACAAACAATAATAGATACATCAAATTCCGTGACAGCAAAGTTAACTCATTCAGATGATAGCATAACCTGTAAAGGGAGCCTAAATGATAAAAGATTAAAAGCGACATATATTCCAACAGATGCAGATATATCAGAAGGAGACAATATAGAAACCTCAGGAATGGGGGGAATTTATCTAAAGGGTATAACAATAGGAAAAGTAAAGGAAGTTGTAAATACACAAAACATTTTAGATAGGTATGCTTGGATTGAGCCAGCTGTTGATTTTGATAAGCTTGAGACAGTTTTAATAATAACAAATTAAAGGAGAAGTAATGAAAAAAGCCATAGCAATATTAATATTATTTGTAATATTTATAGTAATATATTTTTTACAATTAAATTTATTTAGTTGGTTTACAATTGCAGGAGTAAAGCCCAATATCTTTATAATATTAGTGCTTTTTATTGGACTTTATGCAGGTATAAAAATGGGGACTACATTTGGAGTAGTATTCGGATTTATAATAGACATTTTAGGCAGCAGTTTGATTGGTGGATCGGCACTTGCTTTAGGAGTAATAGGCTTTTTGGGAGGCTATTTGGAGAAAAATTTATCAAAAGATAGTAAAATTACAGTAATGTTAATGGTAATAGTTGCAACGGCTGGATATGAAATATTTATGTATTTATATAGAGGCACAATCCTTTCCGCAAATATAGAGATGGGAGAATTTATAAAAATATTATTTATAGAATTATTCTTTAATACTCTACTTACAATAATACTTTATCCTCTTATGCAAAAGGGGCGGATATAAAGTGGAGGAAATATTTAAAAATCCACAAATATTAACAAGATATTTTTAAGAAAAAAGGAGACATTTTGGAAAACTTTAAAAAAAAGAAAGCACCGAATATAAATTTGAGATTTAATGCACTAAGCATACTTGTATATGTTGTTGGTGCTATTCTTGTTATACGATTATTTAGTCTTCAAATTGTAAATGGTGCTACATATAGAGAAACATCAAACACAAGACTTACAAGAGAAAGCATATTATATGCTGCACGTGGAAATATTGTTGATAGAAATGGAAGTATAATTGCAGGAACAGAAATGACTTTTGCACTTGAATTGTATAAGACAAAATTAGATAATGAAGTCTTAAATAATTCAATACTTGCTGTGATAAATACCTTAGAGGAAAATGGAGATAAATATACGGATACATTTCCAATAAAGATAAATCCAATTGAATTTGACTTTTCAAATGAAAGCAGAAAAAACGATTGGCTAAAAAAATATAATTTAGCAGAAGATACAAATCCAGAGGAGGCTTTTAATTATTTTAAAGACAGATATGATATAAAACATGAAAATATAGAAGAGGTAAGAAAAATCTTAACAGTAAGATATAGAATTACATCAGAAGGGTATAGTGCTACAAAATCGCTTACAATATCAAATAGCATAAGTAGGAAAAGTGCATTAATATTTGATGAACAAAGCTATAAATACCCAGGAATAGACGTTGTTATAAACTCACAAAGAAGTTACCCAAATGGAAATCTTGCAGCTCATATACTTGGTTATGTAAGTTCAATAAGAAAAGAACAATATGAAGAAAATAAAGAAGCAGGATATACAATGAATGACTTATATGGTCAAAATGGAGTTGAATACGTATTTGAAAACTACTTAAAAGGAAAAAATGGAAAAAAACAGATTGATATGTCAGTGGATGGAGAATTTGTAAATGAATATACAGAAGAAGAAGCGATTTCTGGCTCAAATGTCGTACTTACCATAGATGCAAATTTACAAGCGGTAGCAGAAAATGCTCTTGAGGAAACAATTACAAAATCAGAAGAAATATCAAAAGACGCAAAAGATGCAGATTCTGGTGCAATAGTAGTAATGAATGTAAAAACAGGAGAGGTACTTGCAATGGCAAGTTATCCAACATATTCTCCAAGCTCATGGAATGGTGGAAGGATAGAACAAGAGGCTTGGAACAATTATAATTCGGAGGCTGCCAATAGACCTTTTATTAATAGAGCGATAGCAAGTGCATATGCGCCAGGCTCGACATATAAAATGGTAACAGCAGTAGCTGCCCTTCAAACTGGTAATGCAACAATAAAGGAAAAAATTAACGATACAGGTGTGTATCCTAGAGGGCACAATCCAAAATGCTGGATATATGATTCAAGACATATAGGACACGGATATTTGAATGTAACTGATGCAATAAAGCATTCATGTAACTACTTTTTCTTTGAAATG
>CARDEQ010000175.1:0-3016 GCA_948958005.1 uncultured Clostridia bacterium | reverse complement strand
TCTACTCCATCTGTGGTCCACGCATAGATTTCTGTTTGTCCTAAAGTGCTAATCTTGTATTTTTATAATTTATAATATATAATAACAAAAAGGGGGAATAAATATATGGCAACAACAAATGAGTATATAGAATATGTTTGCGAACAGATAAATGGGATTGGGGAAATAAGATATAAGAAAATGTTTGGAGAGTTTATGGTGTATGTTAATGATAAGCCAGTAATTGTGGTATGTGATAACATTTGCTTTGTGAAAAAATTAGAGTGTATTCAAGAAAAAATGCAGAATGCAGAAATTGGATATCCATATAATGGAGCAAAAGAGCATTATATATTAGATATTGATAATTCTAACTTTAGTAAATTTATTGTAGGTGAAATAGAGAAAGTAACTCCTATACCAAAACCAAAAAAGAAAAAATAAACACAAACATTATTTCGCAAAAAAGTATTGACATTTTGAAAATCACAATATATAATAGCAATATAAAATTTAGGGAGAAAAATATGAAGTTTATACACATAGCAGATGTGCATTTCGATACTCCTTTTACATTATTAGAAACTAGGAATTTAGCAGAAAATAGAAGACTAGAACAGAGAAATGCCTTCAAAAAAGTAATTGATTATATAAGAGAAAATTCAATTCCATATTTATTTATATGTGGAGACTTATTTGAAACGGAATATGTAAAAAGTAGTACTATTGAATATATAAACAAGCAATTTGAAACAATTCCAAATACAAAGATACTAATAATTCCAGGAAATCACGATCCATATATCAAAAATACATATTATACAACTTATACCTTTGCGAAGAATGTAAAAATATTTACCCAAGAATTAGATAAGGTAGAAGACGGAGATATAAATATATATGGATATGGATTTGATAACTTCTACATGAGAGCAGAAGGGAAGGAGGATTTAATTCAAAAGGACACAGAAAAAATAAATATTTTACTAACACATTGTGATTTAGACGGAGCAAAGAATAATGATGTTAGATATAATCCTATATCTAAAAAGAGATTAAAAGCTTTAGGGTTTAATTATGTGGCTTTAGGGCATATTCATAAAACAATCATAGAAGAGAACATAGCCTATTCGGGGTCATTAATTTCATTAGGCTTTGATGAACTGGGAAAACATGGAATGATATTAGGTGAAATAAATGAACATACAAAAGAGATTTCACTAGAATTAATTCCAGTTGATGAAAAGGAATTTGAGGAAATAGAATTAAATATAAGTGAGATATTTTCAAAAGAGGAGTTAATTGAAAATATAAATGAAATGTACTTTCCAGAGGATAAGTATATCAAGATAATTTTAATTCGGAAATAGAAGAATAGAGATAGAACCACTAAAAATTTTAAAATACATATCAAATCCAAATGTAATTAAAATAAAAGATAAAACAAAATTAGAAGTGGATTTAGAAATGTTAGCAAAACAAAATAGTCTAAAAGGTTTATTTGTTAAGAGCCTATTAGAGAAAAAGAAAAAAGAGCCAGAAAATGAAGAAAAAATAGAAAAAGCAATAGAAATAGGACTTTCGGCATTTTAAACTAAAAGGAGAAAAAGATGCTTATAAAAAAAGTACAAGTAAACAATTTTGGAAAATTAAAGGACAAAAATATAGAATTTAAGCCACGGAATTAATGTCATATATGGAGAAAATGAAAGTGGAAAAACAACACTTCTCGATTTTTTGACAAGTATTTTTTATGGTATAAATAAGAACAAAAATGGAAAAGAAATATCGAATTTTGATAAGTATATGCCATGGGATGAAGGAGAATTTTCAGGTAAAATCACTTATCAATTAGATAATGGAGATAATTTTGAAGTTTACAGAAATTTTGCAAAAAAAAATCCAAAGATATTTGATGAGGAAGCAAATGATATAAGCAAGGAATTTACAATAGATAAAGTAACAGGAAATAAATTTTTCTATGAGCAAACAAAGGTGGATGAAGAATTATTCAATATGTCAATGGTAATACATCAGCAGGAGGTAAAATTAGATTCAAAATCACAAAATACTTTAGTACAAAAGGCATCAAATATTATGTTGACAGGAGAAGATAGTGTATCATATCAAAAAGTGCTTCGGAAAATTAAATAAAAGGCAGACAGAAGAAATAGGTACTTTAAAGAGTCCAACTAAGCCATTATATATAGCAAAGCAAACAGTAGAAAAGTTAAAGGAAAAAAAAGAGGACTTAGAGAAGTTGCTTCCAGAGAAATTTGAACTTGAAAGTGAAATAAAAGAAAAACAAAAAGAAGCGTTAGAAGAAGATGAAAGATTGAAAATATTACAGGAATTAGATAATATAGAAAATACAATAAAATTAGAAAAAGAAAAAGTAAATATTCATATAAAATCAAAAAAGGAGTTAGAACAAAAAAAACAGGATATAGATAAAGAGACAAATGAAGTTAAAGAGGTAAGGGAGAAGCCAAAAAATCTAGGACTTGTATCTTTGCTTCCAATTGTATTTACAGGGATTGCCATAATATTATTTATATTAAAACAACCAATATTTGGAATTGTATCAGTTGGTTTTGTACTAATCTCAGCTATAATCATTATTCTAAAAAAAGCAAAAATAAATAAAGCCTTTGAACAGGAATTAGATGATATAAGAAAAAAAGAGCAAGATATAGAAAATAGAAAAACTCTAATAGAAAATGAGATAAAATCTAAAGAAGATATAATTAAAGAAGTTCAAAACTCAATATTGGAAAAAGAAAAGATGCAAATAGAAAATATTCTAGCTAAATATCCAAATGCGGATAAGAAAATACTTGAGGATTTTAACAATAGACCTAATGTTTTTGAAAAGCAAAAATACATAAATGACCTAAAATTGAGTATAACTCAAAAAGAATATGTAAAAATTCAAATAGCAGAAAAGTTAGAAGGATTAGTAGAGATTGAAGAAAAACTAAAAGCAAATGAAGAAATTCTACAAGATTTAGTAGAATACGAGCAAGCAATTAATTTG
>CARDEQ010000174.1:0-3058 GCA_948958005.1 uncultured Clostridia bacterium | reverse complement strand
CTCCATTGTACCAATCAACAGGAGCCCAATATTCAATTGCTTCTTTTGAGGCTAGAGCATTATCATTGTGCGGCTCCATGTAGCGAAGGAAATACCATGAAGAGCCAGCCCACTGAGGCATTGTATCTGTTTCACGTTCTGCTTTCCCACCACAGTGTGGACATATGGTTTTTATCCAATCGGCTTGTTTTGCAAGAGGAGATTCTCCATCTTCACCAGGTAAAAATTCTTTAACTTCAGGTAAAACTAGAGGCAAGTCTTTTTCATCAAGAGGCACCCATCCACATTTTTCACAATGCACCATAGGGATAGGCTCACCCCAATATCTTTGCCTTGAGAATACCCAGTCTCTTAATTTATAATTTACTTTTGATTTACCAATTCCGTCTGCCTCTAATTTTTTTATAACAGCTGAGATGGCAGGTTTTACTTCCATTCCATTTATAAAGCCAGAATTAATCAAAATACCATTTTCTGTATCAGTATAAGCTTCATCAGTAATAGATATTGTGTTTTCTTTATTTGTTATTACTTGCTTAATAGGCAAATTGAATTTTTTTGCAAATTCATAATCTCTAGTATCGTGTCCAGGAACAGCCATAATTGCACCTGTACCATATGTTATAAGCACGTAATCAGAAATCCATATTGGAATTTCTTCACCGATTTAATGGATTAATTGCTTTAATCCCTTTAATTTCTATACCAGTTTTTTCTTTGGAAAGTTCAGTTCTTTCAAAATCTGATTTTTTAGAAGCTCTTAATTTATATTCAGTAATTTCATTTATGTTTTCTATTTTATTTTTTAATTTCTCTATAATAGGATGCTCAGGAGCGACAACCATATAAGTTGCACCAAATATGGTATCAGGGCGGGTGGTATATATAAGTAAGTCTTTATTTGTGTTTGTAATTTTGAATTTAACTTCTGCACCTTCGCTTTTTCCAATCCAGTTTTTTTGTTGAAGCTTGATTTTTTCTAGGTAATCAACATTATCTAAATCATTGATAAGTCTTTCTGCATAATTAGTAATCTTAAGCATCCACTGACTTTTTTCTTTTTGGATAACCTCTCCGACCGCATCTTTCACAAACGCCATTTACGACTTCTTCATTTGCAAGACCAACTCTACAACTTGTGCAATAGTTAATTGGCATAGTGGTCTTATAGGCCAAGCCGTGTTTAAATAACTGGATAAAAATCCATTGAGACCATTTATAATAATTTGGGTCTGTTGTATTAATTTCTCTTGACCAATCAAAAGAAAAGCCAATTGATTTTAATTGTTCTCTGAAGTGACTTATATTTTGCTCTGTAACTATTTTAGGGTGAATATTGTTTTTTATAGCGTAGTTTTCGGCAGGAAGACCGAAGGCGTCAAAACCGATGGGATATAGAACGTTATATCCTTCTAATCTTTTTTTTCTTGCGATAATATCAAGTGCAGTATAACTTCTAGGATGACCTACATGTAAGCCCTGACCTGAAGGATAAGGAAACTCTATAAGACCATACCATTTTTTTTGAGAATAATTAGTTTTTGCGTTGAAAGTTCCTTCTTTTTCCCATTTTGTTTGCCATTTTTTTTCTATTTCTTTGAAATTATAAGCCATAATTACATCTCCTTTTCAAAGCACCAATTCTTACGGCTGGTGCACTTAGTAAAAATTATACACATTATATCATGAAAATCATAAAAGATAAAGCGTTTGATTGAAAAAATTGTAAATTTGTGATATATTAAATAAGGAGGAAAATATGGATATATTACAAACTACAAAATTTTTAATGAAAAAATATAATATAACAGCGTCTAAAGCTTTGGGGCAAAATTTTTTAATAAATGAGGAAGTTATAGATAAGGCGATTAAAGCTTCTAGTATTTCTAAAAGTGAATTAGTTATTGAAATTGGACCAGGACTTGGGACTCTTACAGAAAAATTAGCTGAAAATGTGGGCAAAGTTATTTGTATAGAGCTAGATAAAAAAATGATAGGGATATTGAAGGATAGATTTCTTTTATATAATAATGTAGAATTGATAAATGGAGATATATTGGAATTAGATTTAAATGAAATTATAGAAAAAAGTGGATATAGTTCGGCAAAAATAGTAGCAAATTTGCCATACTATATAACAACGCCAATAATAATGAAGGTTTTAGAAGGAAAAGCTAAGTTAGATAGTATAACAGTAATGGTGCAAAAAGAGGTTGCAGATAGGCTTTGTGCAAAAACGGGAGCAAGAGACGCAGGTGCTATAACATATGCAGTGGAATATTATTCAAATGCAAAAAAAATTGTAAATGTTCCAAAGGAATCCTTTGTCCCAATACCAAATGTAGAGTCAGAAGTGATAATGCTAGAAGTAGTGAAAAATAAATTTGAAAATGTAAAGGATGAAAAGAAGTTATTTGAAATAATAAAATATGCATTTATGCAAAGAAGAAAGACACTAACGAATGCATTAGAAAATGCAGGGCTCGAAAAGGAAAGGATAAAGAAAATATTGCGGAGAATTAAATATAAGTGAAAAGATAAGGGGAGAGGCACTTTCACTAAAGCAGTTTATAGAGATAGCAAATAGGCTATAAGAGTGAGGAATACAGTGGGAAGAGGAGAAAGACAGGGGGACGGGGCTTTTGTCTTAAGGTTCAAATCTTTTTGAAACCCTAAGACAAAAGCCCCGTCCCCCTGTCTTTCTCCTCTTCCTCCTGCTTCCTTATCCGTCTTGCTCTTAAACTAGAATTATTCTACTGTAACAGATTTAGCTAAGTTTCTAGGTTTATCTACATCGAGTCCTTTTTCTTTTGCGACATAGTATGATAATAATTGCATTGGTATAATAGATAGTAAAGGAGCCAGAAATGGATGTACTTTTGGAATTTTAAATATATTTGGAAATAGCTTTGAGTCTATTTCTTGGTTTGTCACTATAAGCGTCTTAGCACCTCTAGAGATAACTTCTTGAAGGTTGCTAATTGATTTATCTAATAACCTTCTATCTGTTATAATTCCAACAACGGTTACATCATCTTCAATCAAAGCAATTGGACCA
>CARDEQ010000173.1:0-3063 GCA_948958005.1 uncultured Clostridia bacterium | reverse complement strand
TTGAATATTTACTTAGTAAACGGAGGGATTTATATAAAAAGTCTATCAAGCAAAAAAATAACAAAAAACTATTGTAATTCTTTAAATTATTGGTATAATAATATAAGACAAAAGCAGAAGAAAGGATGGTATATAAATGAAAAAGGTAGCGATTCTTGCAAATGGAGGAGATGTTTCAGGATTTAACGCAGTAATTAGAGGAATAGTTAAAACTGCAGAGACTCATAATGTAAAATGTTATGGAGTTATAGAGGGATATAAAGGTTTATTAGAAAATAATTATATGGAGCTTAATTCTTATACAAATGCCTCTGGTATTTTATATAAGGGTGGTTCAATAATAGGTTCTTCTACGAATGCAAATGTATTCAATTATAAAGTAGAAGAAAATGGAGAAGTGGTATATAAAGACTTATCAGATATTTGTGTGGAAAATGTTAAGAAGGACGAGTTTGATTGTGTATTTACTTTAGGAGGAGATGGAACGCAGAAGTCTGCAAGGGATTTAGGCTTAAAGGGTTTAAATATAATTGGTGTTCCTAAGACGATAGATAATGATGTTGCTTGTACTGATATTACGTTTGGATATAACACTGCTGTGTCAGTTGCAATGGAAGCATTAGATAGATTACATTCGACAGGAGAGACACATCATAGAATAATGGTACTAGAAGTAATGGGAAGATATGCTGGATGGATTGCACTTGAGTCGGCTATTGCTGGTGGAGGGGATGTTGCACTTATTCCAGAGATTCCATTTGATTTAGATAAAGTTGCAGAGAAGATTAAAGAAAGAATTGCAAAGGGTAAGAAGTTTAGTTTGGTAGTTGTTGCAGAGGGAGCTGCTCCAAAAGGTGGAGAGCTTACAGTACAAAATACGAGAGATAATGGACAAGGTGTGGATAATACAAAACTTGGAGGAATTGGTGAAAAGGTTGCAAAGAGACTTCAAGAGTTGACTGGCTTAGAGGCTAGAAATACAACACTTGGATATATGCAAAGGGGAGGCACCCCAACTGCATATGATAGAGTGCTTTCGACTAAATATGGCTCAAAGGCGATGGAGCTTGCGCTTGAACGGCAAGTTTGGAGTGCTTACAGTTTTGAAGAATGGTAAATTAGATTGTGTTCCTTTAGAGGATGTAGTGGGAGAAAATAAGGAGATAGGAGCTGTTTCAGGAAATACAAAGGAGAGCAATTTGAGACGAGTTACAATGGAGGATGATTTGGTGAAAACCGCTAGAAATATAGGTATATCGCTAGGAGATTAGTATGTTAGATTTTAAAGAGAAAATAGCAAAAGCTATATCTAAGGTAACAGATGTTGAAGTGAAGGATATAGTTTTAGGAATTGAAAAGCCAAAGGAGGAAAAACAAGGAGATTATGCGTTTCCTTGTTTTCGTCTTGCGAAGGTTTTAAAGAAGGCTCCACAAGTTATTGCAGAGGAAATAAAGGAAAGAATAGAGTTTGAGGGTAAAATAATTGATAAAATCGAGATTGCAGGTGGATATCTTAATTTCTTTGTAAACAGGGAAGCTCTTATAAACACAGTGATTGAGGAAGTTGATAAGAATAAGGAGAATTATGGAAGGTCAAACATAGGGAATGGAAAGAATATTATAGTAGAATATTCGTCTCCTAATATTGCAAAACCTTTTCATATAGGACATTTGAGAACTACATTGATAGGTAATGCACTTTATAATACATATAAATATTTAGGGTATAATACAATTCGGAATAAATCACTTAGGAGATTATGGTACACAGTTTGGAAAAATGATTGAGGGATATAGAAGATGGCATGAAGAGTATTCTTTTGAAAATCCTATTGAAGATTTGACGAAGATTTATGTAAGAATAAATGAACTATGTAAAGAGGCTGAAGAAGTTTTAGAGATATGCCGTGAAAATTTCAAAAAGCTAGAAGAGGGACAAAAGTATGAAACAGAGCTTTGGGAGAAAATGAAGGATTTGAGCTTAAAGGAGTTTTACAAAATATATGATTTGCTAGATGTAAAGTTTGATTCTCTAAATGGAGAAGCATTTTATTCAGATAAAATGCAAGAGGTTATAGATGCTTTAGAGAAAACTGGAAAGCTAGTAGAATCGCAAGGTGCAAAAATAATTGATTTGACAGATAAAGGCATGTCTCCATGCATGATATGTAAGTCTAATGGCTCAAGTATTTATGCAACACGTGACTTGGCAGCTATTCTTTATAGAACAAGGGAGTATGATTTTGATAAGTGCTTATATGTAGTGGCATATGAGCAGAATTTGCATTTTAGACAAATATTTGAAGTGGCTAAATTATTAAATGTGGAGGAAAAATATATAAATGGACTAGAGCATGTATCATATGGAATGGTGCATTTAAAGTCAGGAAAGATGTCGACTCGTGAAGGAAATGTAATAAAGGTAGAGGAATTATTAAATGAAGCAATAGATAGGGCAGGGAAAATTTTGCAAGAGAAAAATCCTAGTATTGAAAATAAAGAAGATATAGCAAAAAAAGTAGGTATTGGTGCTATTATCTTTAATGATTTGGCAAATAGTAGAATAAAGGATGAAATTTTTGATTGGGAGCAAATATTGAATTTCCAAGGTGAGACTGGTCCATATATGCAATATATTTTTGTTAGAACAAAGAGTATATTAGAAAATCTTGATTTTGAAATAGATGCAAGTAAGGTAAATGCAAGTGAGCTATTGGAGGAAGAAGCTGTTAAAGTTTTGAAAAATATATATGAATTTGGGAATATTTTAAAGAGTGTAACAGAAAAGAATGAACCATATTTGCTATCAAGATATTTGATAGAGCTTGCGAAAAATTATAGTGCCTTTTATAATAATTATAAGATTATAGTACCAGATAAGGAAAAAGCAAATGCTAGAGCATACTTGACTTTTATGGTAAATCTTGTGCTTAAAAATGGTGCAAGCTTGCTGGGAATTAAGATGCCAGACAAAATGTAAAAAATCTTAATATTCTATTTATTATAGGTTTAAAATAGATATGTCACAGAAAATTGAAAAATAAATATTGAAAGAGAGTACCA
>CARDEQ010000172.1:0-3119 GCA_948958005.1 uncultured Clostridia bacterium | reverse complement strand
TGTTTGGTCTTTTTATTCTTGTTTTTAATTCCTGTTTATTACGTTTTATAAATATTAAAATTATTCCAGCTATCCCCATTAAAATAATTCCAAATCCTAAATATCCAAATGCCTCAAACTCCCCATCTGTTGCCATGGCAAGTCTTGGCAGAAAGGTGGAATATCCTTGTGGATTTATGAAGATATTTAGGTTAGCATTAAAATAATTTGTCCCATCATTTGTATAAGTGGTATTATGGAGGCCTCCTAAAATGTATATAAGCAAGACTCCTAAAATACAACTAATTACAAAAGTTACAATTGATATCTTCCATGTTTTTTTATCCTCGATATATTCTGAAATAAATGCTGCAAGCATTATTATTATTACAATTGGAATATAGTATAAATGTATACTTACACATAGCATAAGTAAGCTTGACCACCAAATAATTTTTTTCATTGGTTTATCTTTATATTTATCCCTGTATGCAAACAAGCATAGTGCCATAAGTAATAAAAAGTTTGCTGATAATGCTGTATGTATAAACATCCTTTGTATAATACATGGAGAAATAATGAAAAATATGCTTCCGCAAAATTGCAAAAAGCTTACTATTTACAAATTTTCTAAGCAGTGTAAATGCAAATACTCCTTGAAGCATATAACAGATTACTCCAAATATTCCTAAATATTGGAATGTCTCTGGTAAAATTCCTGAAATTATTTTAAAAAATATTGCAAATAGCGGAATTGAATCAGTAAATACTACTGAGCTATACTCAGGATAAGATAAAGTATTAAACAGACCAATTGGAAATGTCCAATCTGCATTTCTATAAAATGCCCATCCATAATAATGCTGAGTTAAATCTTCTGCACTATATAGCCAAGCTTCATTTGTTACATCTATTACTTCAAAACCATATATAAATATGAATACTACAAATCCAATAAGTGCTACTAAAAGTG
This sequence comes from uncultured Clostridia bacterium, assembly GCA_948958005.1. Classification (GTDB taxonomy): domain Bacteria; phylum Bacillota; class Clostridia; order TANB77; family CAG-508; genus JAAWPK01. The sequence goes on along the minus strand of CARDEQ010000172.1, from coordinate 2,167 downwards.
TAAGTAGTAATATTTGATGTTTTTTTAATTGTTCGAAAATTTTTTCCTTCATATAACACTCTCTCCTTCTAAGTTATCTAGTAACATAGAATTTTATTGTTTTGCAGTTATTACTATATAATTATCTATAATCTTGTAATTTATATTGTATTTTTTTATTTGTTCTTCATAAATTGGGTTCATAATATATGCAAAATCTTCCTCCATTATGCCCATTTCTAAATCTTTTAAATACATACTACCTATTCTTTCTACATTTTCTACTCTTCTTGCAAAATAGAAGTTGTTAATTGTACAATTATTTTCTCTTGCTATATGTGTAAGCATAAAATAATCTTCTTTTAAAAGTCCTTCTACTGGTAGATATGCAATATGATTGCATTCTTTTAATGCTTCTTTCCACATTTCCTTTTCGTAATTATATGGTCTTTCTTGATAAGTAAATTTATCTTTTAAATATGGAGATATATCCACAATCTGTATTAGTAAGCATAAAGTTATAATTATGCTAGCTATTTTTTTATTTGTATTCTTATTTACTAAATACATTGAAGATAAAAATATTAAATAGCAAGGAATCCATATAAATCTACCTGTTGATCTGAATACAAGTAATAAATTAGCAATTCTTTCAGGATAATTTATTTTAAATAGAACTTGATTTCCTAATTTTATACTTCCTCCTATTGCAAGTAGCATTCCGAAGAACATACACAAAAGAATAAATATTGTATTAGGCCTTTTTAAAAGTGATTTTATATCTCCCTTTTTTATTAATAAAACCACTGATATAAAACACATTATTAATATTCCAAGTCCTAAATATCCAAATCCCTCTCCTTCTCCCACAGTTGCAAATTCTATTGGTTTAAAAAATAGTGAATATGTATGAGGGTTTACAAATGTATCTAAATTTGCATTATAATCTCTTATATCCTCTCTCTCAATGTCATTAATTGTATTATTTTCAAATCCTCCTAACATGTATAATAGCATTAAAGTTAGCACACATGCTAAAGCAAATGTAAATAGTGACCCCTTCCATGTTTTTTTGTCTTCTATAAACTCTACTATAAATGTGCATAACATTATTATTACAATCATTGGTACATAGTAAAAATGTATGCTTGAGCTTATTACTAATAATATAGACCACCAGACTAGCTTTTTAATAATACATCCTTTATATTTATCTCTATATGCAAATAAACAAAGTCCTGCAAGTATTAGAAAATTTGCAGCTAAGGCTGTGTGTCCAAACATTCTATATAACATATAAGGTGAAAGTACAAAAAATACACTTCCGAATTATAGCATAAAATTTATTTTCGATAAATTTTCTAAGCAGAGTAAATGAAAATACTCCCTGAAGTATATAGCATATTATTCCAAAAATCCCCATATATTGGAAGGTCTCTGGTAATATATTAGATATTATTTTGAAAAACACTGCAAATAAAGGAATTGAATCTGTAAATATAATTGAAGCATAATTAGGATATGAGAGACTATTAAATAATCCTATTTGAAAATTCCAGTCAGAGCTTCTAAAAAATGTCCAGCCAGTATAATGCTGTGTTAAGTCTCCTGCATTTTCTAGCCATAAGGTATTTTTAGTAGCTAATACTTCTACACCATATATGCATACGAAAGCAATAGCCCCAATAATTGCAGCTAATATTGTAAGTAGCATTATTTGATGTTTTCTTGTAAATTCCAAAATTCTTTTTATCATTCAACTTTTCCTCTTATTTTTTTCTTTTAACCATACTTAATATGATATTTAAGTATTTCTTTAATGTCTTTCTAAAAAAGGTATCGCACATAAAGCTTCCAAGTAATACCACCCCTGAAATAATTCCATAAACTATAAATAGCATTACTAAATTAATATATTTATTTTCAAAAGTAAACTGAAGTAAGTTCATAAAAAAGCATGAAATAAATACACCTATAAGAGCAATTGCCATGTATTTTGCATTTATTGCAAAGAATTTTATTAGTTTTTCTTTAAATACATGTTTAAATATTATATATGGTTTCCAAATAAAGGTTATCAAAGTATTGCTAACTATTGTTCCAATTATTATACCAATAATTCCAAATTTCATCGCCAAAATTATCGATACTACTAAATTAACCAGCGATTCTACAATGGGCGCATACA
>CARDEQ010000171.1:0-3123 GCA_948958005.1 uncultured Clostridia bacterium | reverse complement strand
CAAGTAGCATCAAATTTCATACCAGAAAACGGATATAACTCATGTACAAATATATTCAAAGCAGTAGACAATGCAGGAAATGTAAGTACCTGGACAGCTCAGCACCATATACACCAAGACACACAAGCACCATGGGTAACAAACTCATGGTATGGACCAGTAGCAAACGGCAGAGTAAGCCTATACATACAAGTAGCAGACAATGCAGCAGGAATAGCCTCAGTAAAAGCACCAACCTCAACAGAAGCAGGAGGCTACAACAACTGGCACTGGTATGAAACAGTATGGGACGCAGGAGCAAATGCATGGAGGGCAGATATAACAGGAGCAACATATGGACAATATAACACATGGTTCTATACACATATATATCCATATGACCATGCAGGAAATTCAGCATGTTATCCAAAAGATGACCAAAAGGCATATATACCAAATCCGAACACAGCACCATCGATAGATTATGCAGGTAATCCATTAAGCGTTGGTCCAACTTACTTAGAAATTTGCGCCAAAGCAACAGATGCAGAAAATGATAAGCTAACATATACATTTTATGTTAGTATAGATGGGAACAACTGGACATTAAAACAGACATTATCAAATCAAACAGCAGGAACAGAAGTAACGTTAAGAGCAAGTGAACTGTCGCAGTGGACAGCTTATTACTGGAAATTAGATGTTTCAGACAATTTACTAACTTCTACCACACAAAGTAGTCATGCAGTAAGAACCAACTGTGACCGGGAAAGGTGCTAATTGTACGTATACAACAAAAACGTGCAGCAACTGCAACCGGGTACCGCTATTTAGGCAGAGGCGGTACACCATTCGAAAACTGGATCTTCGAAGAATACTCACCTAGACCATGCTTAAACTGTAATAAAGCGACTTCATCTTGGCACGGAACCATCGATGAAGGGTTTGAAGTTAATTACATATATTATTGCACAGGGTGTAAACAACCACTCAGTTCGAACGGTTATAAGACTTGCTCTGTTTGCCGGAGGTAATAGCAAAGTTACAACTTGCACACACGGCTTTAGAGAAGGTACGGTCCACTGCGTCCACGGTCGCTCGACACCACATAGCTAGCTATAAAATAGAGAAAAGTTCCGTCTATTTGTCCGCTGGAGATTATTATGACTTCGGTTCACAAGGCTAAAGGTGACCTCAAATTGAGAATATAGAAAAAATTGTGTAAATTTAATAGAGCTTAAGAAAATTTTCTTCTTAAGCCTATGTGAGTCTGGAGCAAGTTGTATAAATAAATCCTTTCAAGCGGATACTACTTATCTTGTGTACCTCTAATATCGCCTGTTTTTCTTCCTTTTCATGTGTTACCATAAAAAATCCTCCTTTGATTAATCTATTTCTATTTTAGATTAATCTTGGAGGTTTATCTATGTGCCTTTTCTTTTGAAATAGACAAAGGGACGTGGCTTTTGTATTAATAAAAATTAGCAGTATAAAAATGTAAATTGTATAATAAAACTAGTCAAAAGTTCTCAAGTAAAATTGAGCAAAATTGACTAGTTTTTTCTTTGTCTTTTTTAGATATAATTAATCTATCTTTTCTTTAGAAGGTGTGGTGATATTGTGAAAAAAGACATTGAAAATGAACTATTAAAATATGGAAGGGAGGTGAATCTTTTGAATAAGTCTGAACTTGCTAGAAGAATGAACTGTTCTAGACAGACAATTAACGCTAAATTTAAAAAAATAAATGGACAAACAATCAAAAATAAAAGAATTTATGTATCTAAACTTGATGAATTTAAAGACATTATTCAATTAAAAGTTGAAAAATATGCTTGCTCTGCTATGTCAATATATTTCTATTTTTTTCGTTTTGCTCTATTTACAAAATATTTTAGAATATGAGGCACAAAAATATTATAGCTATAAAATTATACGATTTGGTATAAAAATTGCATTAGAATTAATTCTAAGCAGAAATAAGACTAAAAAATATGTAAGCTTCATGATAAAATACAAACATATAGAGATTTATATTTTTTGCTAATATTTAGATATAAATTATAATAATACCACATGTAATTGCTTTTAAATATTATCATGTGGCATTATTATAACAAATAAGGTATTAGATAAAACTACCTAAAATCAATTTGTTTTTATACAAGATAACATCAAATTATTTCACTACTTACAGAACATTATTTATATCAATATGTTTATTAATATCATCTTCAGTAGGTAGCTTTTCTAATATTTCCTTTGGTATTTCATTTCTAACTTCATATGAAGTTACACTTATTGGAGTATTTGTACCCTTTAATGCCCATTCAACTGATAATCTATCTTTCCCCTTACATAACAATAATCCAATAGTTTGATTATCCTGATTTTTTCTTAATGTTTCGTCAACAGCAGTAACATAGAAGCTTAATTGACCAATATAATCAGGTTTAAATTCTGAGTTTTTTAATTCAACAACAATGTAACACCTTAAATCTAGACAAAGGGACGGAGCTTTTGTATTAATAAAAATTGGCAATATAAAGAAACAGTAATGCTAGAATTTACACAACTTTTCCGATACTCTCCTTATAAAGGATTCAAATTATGAAAATCCTGAACAAGCTCGACTAGATATATTTAAATATATTGAATGTTACTACAATACAAAAAGGATGCATTCTACACTAAATTATATGAGTCCTTTAGAATATGAGCTAAAATATTCCTAATTCGCTTAATTTTGTGTCTAGTTTTTCTTGACTATTCCAAGTTGACCTAATTTATACTGTCCAACTTTTTGGGTTCAGTACATTCAGAATTACTGTTTTTTTATTTAAATTGGAGAATTATGTTTTTTCACAATAAAATTGCCTAAAATTTCTATAAAGTATATCTATAAAGTATAATTAATATTTATTAATTTTTCAACCAATTCTTATGGCTTTACTTGAGCTTATAATTAATCTAATACAATTTTTGTGGCAACATTTCGTAAATAGAAAAAGAAAAAATCGAAATTAAAACATATTCATAACAAAAGCACTCCTTATATATTGATTTGTAGACAATGGGACGGAGCTTTTGTATTAATAAAAGCTCCGTCTCATTGTCTACTATTTTCTTATTTTTATATCTATC
>CARDEQ010000170.1:0-3126 GCA_948958005.1 uncultured Clostridia bacterium | reverse complement strand
TGGCTAAGAAGGAAAATATGGAGCTATTTAAGATATCTGCTGCATCAGGTCAGGGAATTAAAGAATTAATGACGTATGTGTCTAAAATTTTGAAAGAACTTCCAAAAGATGATTTAATTGAGGTAGAAGATAGAATTGTTTATAGATTAGAGCAGTCTGAGAAGGATTTTGATATAGTAATGGAAGGAAAAGATTACATTGTAAAAGGACCAGCAGTAGATAGAATAATGAGACGTGCGAATATTCAAGATAGAGAGTCAATGCATTATTTACAAAAAAAGCTTGAGGAGACCGGTATTTTTGAAGAACTTAAGCGCAGAGGAGTAAAAGAGGGAGATACGGTTAAATTGCTCGATTGGGAATTTGAATGGTATGAATAATATGATACTAGAGATATTAAAATGGGAAAAAGGCATATACTTTTTCCCATTTTAATATATAAATAACTTTTTTATGCTTTAATTTTTTCTTTATTCTCTTTACTTTGAGTATTTTCTTTAGAAAGTACTTCTTCCTTTTCGTTTGGTAAAAATAAATTTATCAAAATTCCTACAATTGCAGATAGGCTCATTCCAGAAATTGTTACTGAAAGGTCTCCTGATACTATTGAAATTGCTGCTCCACCTAGACCTAATACTAACATTGATGAAGCTACTATTACATTTTTTGTTTTATTAAAATCTACTTGGTTTTGAATTAATACTTTTAATCCATTTACTGCTATGAAGCCATAAAGAAGTAATGAAACTCCTCCTAATACTGCATTTGGTATTGTTGAAACTAGAGCAGTAAACTTTCCTAAAAATCCTAAACAGATGGCAAAAATTGCGGCTAAGCCTATAACCCAAACAGATGCAACTTTTGTCATTCCTACAACGGATGTGTTTTCTCCATATGTAGTGTTTGCAGGGCCTCCTATAAGTCCAGCAACAAAGGTTGCAATACCATCGCCTAGTAATGTTTTTTCAAGCCCAGGGTCTTTTAATAAATCTTTTCCAATTATATTACTAAGTGAAGTATGATCTCCAATATGCTCTGCCATTGTAACAAGCGCTATGGGAGCAATAGTGAGCAAAGCACCAAAGTTTGGAGTATAGTTTAAGAAAGGAATTGCAAATTGTGGAAGGCTAAAGAAAGTAGCATCAATAACAGGAGAGAAGTCTACTAATCCTAAAAGCACAGCAGATATATATCCTGTTACAATTCCGAACTAAGAAAGGTATTATTTTTAAAAATCCTTTTCCTCTCACAGCAACAATAGCAGTTACTAAAAATGAAAGTGCTGCAACTAAAACTTCCTTCCAAGCGAATGCTTCTGATGCAAGTCCCATTTGAGAGATTGCAGAAGGTGCGAGACCTAAACCAATAATCATAATCATTGGCCCAATTACAATTGGTGGCAATAATTTATCTAGCCAATTCTTGCCAGCTAGTTTTATAATTAAAGAAAACACTATGTAGATAAGACCTACGACCATAATACCAGTCATAGCTCCTGATAGACCTCCTTTTAAATACGTAGCGGCAAGAGGTGCAATGAAGGCGAAAGAACTGCCTAAATAAACTGGTGATTTTCCCTTGGTACATAGTATGTAAATTAAAGTACCTATACCAGATGCAACTAATGCAACAGGTATTGTAAGTACAGTTTCACCAGCCTGTGCATTTACTAAGATGGGTACTAGAATTGTAGCACCAAACATAGCAAATACATGCTGAATAGCTAATATAATCCATTTAGCTATTGGTGGTTTTTCGTTTATACCTATGTTCATGTTAGTTTTTTCCATATAAATTTCCTCCTAAATATTTTTTATTTGGGTATGAGAATATATAAAAAAATCACTAATAAAAATTAGTGATGACTGTCAAAAGAAAATGTAAAAATAAGCAATTTTTCTTTGCCTTTTTGCATTATATTAAGTTTTATTTTTTCTACAAAAAATCTCATTTTTTATACCCTAAAAAATAATACTATATTTTATAAAGAAATGCAAGTATAATTTGAAAAAATATATACTTTTTGTTAGATTAATGCTATAATTTATATATATTTGAAGATAGATGGAGGAAAATCATTATGAAATGTCCAAAATGTGGTAGTCAAAGTATTTCAAGTGTGATAGACACTAAAACTAAAACAAAAGGGTTTGATGGTGGAAGTGCCTGCTGTGGATATTTATTATTTGGCTGGATTGGTATATTATGTGGATTATGCAATACAGGGGATACAACAACTACTACAAAAACGACTCATATATGTAATGATTGTGGAAATAGATTTTAATGAAAAAAAGTACTAAGATAAAGATATGGGCATTTTTAATGAGATTAGGAAGTAGGGGAGGATGCCACCAAAGGGAGGATAGAAGCTTTAAGATTAGAGGCTGGCAGTTTCCAGTGTGCAGTAGATGTACAGGAATATTAACAGGCCAAATATTAGGTGCTGTTTTATATTTTTGTAACATAAGAATTCCATTTTACTTAGATTTCGGATTTTTATTTATCATGTTTTTAGATTGGTTTATTCAATATAAGAAGCTAAAGCAATCAACAAATTTTAGAAGATTTTTGACAGGAAATTTAGCGGGAATAGCACAAATGAGCATTATAGTAAAGGCTGTATTATTTATTTGGAGTTTTATATAAAATCAATCACATTATGTTATTATAAATCATATAGTATCTTAAAGGAGAAGCTTGATATGTTAAAGAAACTATATGAAGATGCAAAAAATATAAAAGAAAAGGACCCAGCAGCAAGAAGCTTGCTAGAGGTCTTTATTCTTTATCCTGGTTTTCATGTGCTCGTTTTTTATAGATTTTCACATTTTTTATATCTACATAGATTATATTTTATAGCAAGATTTATATCACAATTTGCAAGGTTTTTTACAGGAATAGAAATACATCCAGGAGCTAAAATAGGAAGAAGACTTTTTATTGATCATGGAATGGGCATTGTAATAGGAGAAACAGCAACTATCGGGGATGATTGCACAATATACCATGATGTAACACTTGGAGGAACAGGAAAAGATAAATATAAAAGACATCCAGATTTAGGAAATGATGTTATGGTAGGTTGTGGTGCAAAAATATTAGGGCCAATCAAAATTGGCAATC
>CARDEQ010000169.1:0-3132 GCA_948958005.1 uncultured Clostridia bacterium | reverse complement strand
CCAAAAAATACATATCTTTATTGTCCTCCCCAAGCTTGCAGTTATCTGGTACAATTATAATTCCTGTATTTACATGACTAGATGACATAAATATAAAACCAGATTTGCATTCATTATATTTAGTTTTATAAATTTCTCCTTCGATTTCAAGCGTAGCCTGACCGTCTTTTAATACCATATCACGTATATTTTTCATGCTATCAAAGTCACAAAGTACAATATATTCATTATCCTCTAACTCATATTCGTCAATTCCATAAAGCTTAGCAATCCTATTGTAATCAGAAACTTTAATCATTTGTTCTAAGGTTTGATATTTAAGATGTGGGAAGTTAGATTTTACCTCATTAATAGTATCTCCAAAAAATTTCTCCCAGGTTAAATCTTTGCTTGTATAAATCAAAATTTCTTCCACATCTTTAAATAAATTCATATCAAACCCATTAGCAGACAAGGTTTCACTAATCCAAATTCTCGAATTATCAATCTTCTCTTTTGAATATGTGATAACTTCACCCTTTTTATTAGTATAGCTCTCTTGCAAATTAGCAGTCTTATAAAGGTTTAAATCTACTGGTGTCATTTCCTGTATTTCTTTTTGCATAGCTGTTCTAAGAGACAGGCTCGAGGATAATATAGTAATTGTCATAAAAAGCATCAAGCAAATAACACTCATACTCATAACAGTAGTATTAATCTTATTATTTAACTGTCTAAGTACAAACATATTAGTTCCTCTTAAATATGTATTTTTCATAGTCTGTATAATTTTCAAGATAAATCCTGAAAGAGACCAAAATATTAAAATAGTAGAAACAATTCCAAGTATAATAGGTATCAATAATTTTTCCATTACATCTAATTTTTGAATACCTGTGGTCACCAAATAGTAAGCATATCCAAGCATTATGCCTCCTATTATAAATACAAAAATTGCAGCTAATGGATTTTTAAGCTTTATAGTCTCATTCTTTCTATTTGCATGTAGTAAATTTATAAGTTTATATCTAGATATGGTAATAGTATTAAATACCATAACAGCCACATACATTATAGCAAAATAAATACCTGTTTTAATACATGCATTTTTAGAAAACACAAACTCAAATCTGCTCATATCTGCATCAAAAAGTTTAGCTACGAAAACTGACATAAACTGTGAAGCAAATATACCGTATAGCAATTCCAACTACTAAAGATATTATCCCAATAAATATAGTTTCAAAAATAATAATTTTTGATATTTGTCTTTTTCCCATTCCAAGTGTCATGTATATACCAAATTCCTTTTTTCTCCTGTTTATCAAAAACTTATTAGCATATACAATGAGTAAACCAAGTATGATAGATACAAAAACAGAAACCATACCTAGCATATCAATCATAAGTCCAATCATTTTTTTAGTGCTTTCTGAAACCTGAAGCATTGCCTGCTGGCTATCTAGCGAATTAAACATATAAAATATCGCAACACCAAGCATAAGAGTTAAAAAATAAATTCCATAATCTTTAAAACTTTTTTTAATATTTTGAATTGATAATTTAAAGTACATCATTCAAATCACCTCCAAGAAGTGTCTGAACCTCTATTATTTTTTCAAAAAACTCTTTTCTTGTGCTATTTCCCTTTATTAGCTCATTAAATATCTTTCCATCCTTAATAAATAAAATTCTATTTGAATAAGAGGCAGTAAAAGCATCATGTGTGACCATGAGAATTGTGGCCTTTAACTCTTTATTCAAATACTCAAAATTCTCCAAAAGTTGTCTTGCAGATTTTGAATCAAGGGCACCTGTTGGTTCGTCTGCTAGCACTAACTTTGGGCTTCCGAACTATTGCTCTTGCTGATGCAACTCTTTGTTTTTGTCCTCCTGATATTTGATAAGGATATTTATCCATAATATTATTAATCCCAAGTTTTTCTGCTATTTCATTAACTCTTCTTTGTACTTCATCTGCTCTTACCTTTTGAATTGTTAATGCTAGTGCGATATTTTCATATGATGTTAATGTATCTAGTAAATTAAAATCTTGAAAAATAAAGCCAAGCTCCTCTCTTCTAAACTTGTTTAAGCTATTCCCCTTTAATTTTGTAACGTCTACTCCATTAACATGAATATGTCCTGCTGTAACTCTATCTATTGTAGAAATGCAATTAAGAAGTGTACTTTTTCCACTTCCAGAGGCACCCATTATGCCTACAAACTCTCCTTTATCGACAGAAAAGCTTATATTATCAATTGCTTTTGTCAAATTTGATTTGCTTCCGTAATATTTTTCTATGTTAGAAGCCTCAAGAACTTTTCCCATATGTATATTTCTCCCTTCATATTTTATATATAAATTATATAAAATAGGTATTTTCTTTTCCATTGATTTACATTGCAAAACCCTTACACTTTCGTAAGGGTTTTGTAAATTATTTTTAATCTTTTTTACCAAAAATCAATCCTGCTCCGACTAATCCACACAATATAATAAACATTGTTAAAATTGCTTCTCCATTTTGATTTCCTGTTGGTGGAGTATTGTCAGTTGGTGCTTTTGGTGCTGGCTTATCTTTATAGATTGCATCTAATTCAGTATCTGTATTAATTATAGTAGTTTCATCAAAGGTTTCATCTGTTCCCTTTTTGACAAATTTTATAAATTCTTTTCCCTCTACATTTTTAATATTATTGATTTCTGCTAAATCAGCCAAAGTTTTACCTTTTTCCAATTCAAAACTATCTTCATTTATTGTAATAAACACATATGTTGTAACTGGTATATTTGCAAAATCTGCATTATTTGCTATATTTACAGTTGCGCCTTCATATATATCTACATCTAACATTGTAGCATTTCCAGCAGCTCCTATTTTCTGTCCTCCACTTGTTCCAACATATAAATTGTTTATAACAGAGCCACCTGTTAAATCAAGATTTATACTAGCTATTTTACCAGTAACACTTGTATCGCCTTCTTCTCCTCCAGCATATAATTTATTTACTTCTCCTCCTGTAACTCTAACATCAGCACTTGACATTTCTCCACGATTAACACTTTGAAGTACTCCAATCTTACCACTTGTAACCTTTAAGCTTGCACTTCCAGTGTACCCATTAGAGCCACCTGCTGTAACATAATCA
>CARDEQ010000168.1:0-3166 GCA_948958005.1 uncultured Clostridia bacterium | reverse complement strand
TACTAACTAAGGAAGTTATTCTTTATATTATTTTTGGTGTATTTACTACTATTATTAATATTTTAGTCTTTTATTTACTAACTTTAATTAATCTCAACGAAAATTTATCAAATATTATTGCTGTTATAATAGCTATTTTATTTGCTTACTTTACAAATAGAAAACTCGTATTTAATTCAACAGCCTCTAGTTTTAAAGAAAATTTTGAAGAATTTTGTAAATTTATGCTTGGACGTGCTTTTACAATGATATTTGAAATCGTAGGTTTTTATTTATTATTTAATATAGCTGGATTTCATAAATTAGTCAGTAAAATTGTCATAACTATTATTGTTATAATTCTTAATTTCTTTATAAGTAAATTTTTTGCCTTCAAGAAAAAATAATTAATTTTTAGATATATAATTTCTATTGGAGGTTACTCAAATTCAAGGAGGTAACCTTATGAAAAATGTATTTTCTTATTCTTTTATTGTTATTATTGTCATTACAATTATTGTCGCTATATTTAGTTCTACTGTATCCTTTGACTACTCGGATTTTGGAATAAATCCAGAGGATATTTTAGTAAGTGAAAATGGTTTTACTTGGCCTCTGCCAAATAAATATTATATTTCTTCTTATTTTGGTTATAGAAGCTTAAATCTTTATGGAGCAGCAAGCTATCATTCTGGAATTGACATACCTGCAATTGAGAATACATATTTTTTAGCTACAATGTCACGGAGTTGTTACTTATACTGGCTTTAGCGGAAGTGGTCGGATATACTATTAATTTAGAGAGTGAAGCCATAAAGGCTATTTATTGTCATGTCTCTCCCAATTTTTTAGTAAATGTTCGGTGACAAAATTGAGCAATCACAGGTCTTAGGTCAAGTTGGTCCATTAAATGTATATGATGTTGTAAATAATCCATATAAAGATAAAAATGGAAATCCAACCAATGGTTCCACAACTGGATGCCATTTACATTTCTCTATAAAAATTAATGGAAAGGCAATTAATCCACTAGATTATATACAACCTCCCTAAATAGCCAAGACTTATAAAAAAACAAACTCCAGATTTTTCTGGGGTTTGTAAATTTTCTAAAAGACAACTTGACTACATGTCGTCTTCATCTTCTTCTTCATAATCGTCCACTTCTTCATCCTCACAGTGGTCACAACTACAATCTCCTCCGCAATTATGGTCACATCCATCTTCACATTCATGCCAATCTACTTCTATTAAATTACCACATTCTGGACATCTTAGTTCTTCACTTGGATCATCACTAATATCACTTATAAACTCCGCATTGCAATAAGGACATACAATTTCAAAATCTCCGATGCTTAGCCACAAATACTTCTTTTTCTAACATATTTAGTGTTCTTTCCATTTTAGTTACTTTGTGTGCTAACTCTTTTTCTCTTTCTAGCATAACATTCATTCTGTCTAAACTAAGCTCTGTAATGTTATCTATTTCATCTAAAAACAATAATGCAATATTATATACTTGGGATTTTATATATTCCATATCCTCTTTACTTTTAATATTGCTTTCTAAATCTGCCATAATAGCATTAAATTTTTTCTTTAAATCTGCCATTTACCTCAAACTCCTTAAACTCTTTCCATATATTCGCCAGTTCTTGTATCAATTCTAATAACATCGCCTATTTCAACAAATAAAGGAACACTTATTTCTAAGCCATTTTCCAATTTTGCAGGTTTTCCTGATGTAGTAGTAGTATTGCCACTAAATCCTGGCTCTGTATATGTAACTTCAAGCTCCACAAACATAGGTGGTTCCACTGAAAAGACTTTTCCTTTAAAAGATAATGTCTTAACATTCATATTTTCTTTTATGTATTTTAAGCTATCTCCTAATTGATCTTTATTTAGTGGTAATTGTTCATATGTTTCATTATCCATGAAATAATATAAATCTCCATCATTATAAAGATATTGCATATCTCTTTTTTCTACTTCTGCTCCTTGTAACTTTTCTGATGGATTGAATGTTCTTTCTATAACAGCTCCTGTTATAACATTTTTAATCTTTGTTCTAACAAAGGCTGCTCCTTTTCCTGGTTTAACATGTTGAAATTCAACTACTTTGAAAACTTGGCTATCTAATTCAAATGTTGTCCCATTTCTTAAGTCTCCTGCCATATATACTTCTGCCATAAGTGTTTCCTCCTTTTAATTTCTCTATTATTATAATTAATTTGTATATATTTTATACCATTTTTTACAGAAAATCAATACTTCTAAAGTTTATTTTAGAAATATTCACCTTTATTAATTTTATTTAACCTATCTTGTATTAATAATAAATTAGATTATTGAAGCATTTTAGAAGGTTATTTGCAAAAAATATGACTATTTTTAATAGTGTTACTCTCATATTTTATTCAAAAAAAATAATTGACTAATAAACTGTCAAAATTAGTATAACATAAAATAAAAAAACTAGCAACTAATATTTCTAATTAGTTGTCTCCAATAAATTATTGGAATTTTTATTCCCCCACAGCAATCTTTACAGCTTACTTTATATAGTATTACAATACTATATTTTACATATTAACTCAATGTTTTATTCAAAAAAAATTCTAAGCTTATTTTTTTCATTAATTATAATCAAAATGTCTAGATTTTTAAAATAATTTCTACATTCTTGATTCTATTGATTGCAAAACACTTTTTGCCTAAAATACCTATCTTAACAAACACATTATTACTAAATAATGTGAATAGTTCTATAAAATTAGCTTTTATAATTTCTTTGATATCCTTCATTATTATTCTAATATTTATACTAAGTAAATGGTTTATCCATAATTAATGTCATAACAAATCTAAATATTAATTGCTCAAATTTGTTATTACATTTGACTTTAAAAAGTATTACAAAACATAGCTTGAGACTTAGTCTTATAATATGTGCTTTTAATTCCTCTTTTTTATTCGTTAAATATCTTACCTCTGCATTATTTCCAACATAGGTGTGAACTTTTCAACAGATATTCTTCTAGGGTTATTTTATCCTAAATTAATCACAGCAAAAATTTTAGTAACTTGAATTTTATGTAAAATTATAGTATAATAAAATAGATTAAGTGCTAAAAGCCTTTATCTGAATATCCATTGTGTTTACTTTTAACCTTATCAACTT
>CARDEQ010000167.1:0-3181 GCA_948958005.1 uncultured Clostridia bacterium | reverse complement strand
CCATCAGTAGTTGCATTTTCAAACAATGGAGAAAGATTAGTAGGTCAAATAGCAAAACGTCAAGCAGTAACAAACCCAGACCACACAATAATATCAATAAAAAGAAAAATGGGAACAAATGAAAAAGTAAATATAGATGGAGATTCATTCTCACCACAAGAAATATCAGCAATGATACTTCAAAAATTAAAAGCAGATGCAGAAAATTATTTAGGACAAAAAGTAACTCAAGCAGTTATAACAGTACCAGCATACTTTAGCGATTCTCAAAGACAGGCAACAAAAGATGCAGGAAAAATTGCAGGACTAGAAGTTCTAAGAATTATAAACGAACCGACAGCAGCAGCACTTGCATATGGAATGGATAAAGAAGATACAGATAAAAAAATAATGGTATATGACTTAGGAGGAGGAACCTTCGATGTTTCAATCCTTGATATTGGAGATGGTGTATTTGAAGTTTTAGCAACTAGTGGAAACAACAAACTAGGAGGAGATGACTTTGACGAAAGAATAATAGATTATCTAGTAGAAGAATTCAAAAAAGAACAAGGAATAGACTTAAAAAGTGACAAAATGGCAATGCAAAGACTTAAAGAAGCAGCAGAGAAAGCAAAAATCGAATTATCAGGAGTAGGTCAAACAAATATTAACCTACCATTCATCACAGCAGATAGCACAGGACCAAAGCATTTAGATATTACACTAACAAGAGCAAAATTTGAGGAGCTAATAAGAGATTTAGTAGACTCAACATTAGGACCAGTTAACCAAGCACTTAAGGATGCAGGAATATCAGCATCAGAATTACACAAGATTTTACTTGTTGGTGGTTCAACAAGAGTACCATGTGTACAAGAAGCAGTAAAGAAAATAACAGGAAAAGATGCAGATAAAGGAATAAACCCAGACGAATGTGTTGCAATAGGTGCATCTATACAAGGTGGAGTTTTATCAGGAGATGTTCAAGATTTATTACTATTAGATGTAACACCATTATCACTAGGAATTGAAACATATGGCGGAGTATTTACAAAATTAATAGAAAGAAATACAACAATACCAACAAAGAAATCACAAATATTTTCAACAGCAGCAGATGGTCAAACAAGTGTAGAAGTACATGTATTACAAGGTGAACGTGAAATGGCTGCCTACAATAAAACATTAGGAAGATTCCAATTATCAGGCATCCCAGCAGCACCTCGTGGAATTCCACAAATCGAAGTAACCTTTGACATAGATGCAAATGGAATAGTACACGTATCTGCAAAGGATATGGCAACAGGAAATGAACAAAATGTATCAATAACAGCAAGCTCAAACCTTTCAGAAGAAGATATTGAAAAAGCAGTAAAGGATGCAGAAGCACATGCAAGCGAAGATAAAAAGAAAAAAGACGAAATTGAAGTTAGAAACAATGCAGAAAGCTTAGTATATAACTGTGAAAAAACAATGACTGAGCTTGGAGACAAAGTAAGTGGAGAAGAAAAAGCAAAAGTTGAAGCAGAAGTAGATAGCTTAAAGAAAGCACTTGAAGGAACAGACACAGAGGCAATAAAAGCAGCAACAGAAAAATTAACAACAGTATTTTATGAACTATCAGAAAAGCTATACAAACAAGCAAACCCAAATGCAGGAGCAGAAGCAGGAAACGGACCAACACAAGACGAAAATGGAAATGTGTATGATGCAGATTATAATGTAGAAAACGAAGAGGATAATAAATAAAACAATTTAAGGGGTCGATGTTTAATCCTCGACTCCTATAAAAATATTTTAAGGATAATTAATTATGGAAGATGAACAAATAGATGAATATGATAGAACTAAGTACTTTATGAATGCAAATAGAGAAAAAATATATGCAAGAAGAGGACAAGGACATAAGGGACTTGCATATCGTATAATTAGTGAGGAAGGGTTAAATGACATATATTATTTCTATGAAGGAAGGCTACAAGCACCAGTTTTTTTAACATACTGTGGATATGTAATGGTTGATGAAGGACAAGAAAAAGCTATTGAACCTAAAAGTATATTTGAGGATTTTAAAACTGTAAGGTATATAGCTGTTGGCTATTGTTCGATAGCCATTGATTAAGAATATGTAAAAGAATTAAAAGATACATACTGTGGTGAATATACTATATTAAGTGATGGGTATGAAGAAGCAGAAAGCCCTGGAGAGAAAAAGTGGATTGAAGATATTGTAGAAAGAATTAGAAAATTCCAAGTTGGAATAAAGAGACAAGCAGAAAATCATATTGATGAAGAGGAAAGATAAAAATAACTGTAGGAGGCTAAAATGGCTGAAAAAAGAGACTATTATGAAGTTTTAGGAGTAGATAGAAACGCAAGTGATGAGGAATTAAAAAAAGCGTATAGAAAACTTGCAAAAAAATACCACCCCGATGCAAATCCAGATAATAAAAAAGAAGCAGAAGCAAAGTTTAAAGAGGTAAACGAAGCTTATGAAACCTTATCTGACAAATCTAAAAGAGATATGTATGATAGGTTTGGACATAATGGACCACAAGGCTTTGGCGGAGGTGCAGGAAATGGAGGAGGGTACTATTCATATAGTACCTCTGGATTTGATGGATTTGATATAGATTTAGACGATATTGTGTCTTCAATCTTTGGTGGTGGAAGAAGAAGAAAAGAGAGAACTCAAACTCGGACCAACTAAAGGTGCAGACCTAAGAAATGATGTTGAAATCACCTTTGAAGATGCATACATGGGAGTTAAAAAACAAATAAATATAAATCGTGAGGAAGTATGCGATGTATGCCACGGAAATGGAGCAAAGCCAGGAAGTAAAGTTGATACTTGTACGACTTGCCGGAGGAACTCGGACAAATCAGACAAATTCAATCTACACTATTTGGACAAATGCAAACCTCTAAAACCTGTACAACCTGCCGGAGGAACAGGAAAAATAATAAAAGAGCCTTGTGAAAAATGTAGAGGAAAGGGTAGAATAAGAAAACAAACAAAAATTTCAGTAACAATTCCTGCTGGAATTGATGACCGGTCAAACCGTGGTTTTAAGAAATGAAGGAGCACCACGGAGCAAATCGGTGGACCAAAAGGAGACTTATACATTGTTGTGCATATAAAACATCATTCTGTATATGTCAGAAAAGATATAAATGTTTTATGTGATATACCAGTAAC
>CARDEQ010000166.1:0-3213 GCA_948958005.1 uncultured Clostridia bacterium | reverse complement strand
GCAATGAAGCAAATAAATCCAGATGTAGTTGCAGCATTCCCTATAACACCTTCAACAGAGATACCACAATACTTTTCAACATTTGTAAGTAATGGGACAGTAGATACAGAATTTGTTGCAGTAGAAAGTGAACATAGTGCGATGAGTGCATGTATTGGGGCAGAAGCAGCAGGTGCAAGAGCAATGACAGCAACATCTGCAAATGGATTATCACTTATGTGGGAAATGGTATATATTGCTGCAAGTATGAGACTTCCAATAGTAATGTCACTTGTAAATAGAGCAGTATCAGGACCACTAAATATACATAATGATCATTCAGATGCTATGGGAGTAAGAGATGCAGGATGGATAATGCTATTTTCAGAAAACAACCAAGAAGCATATGATAATCTAATCATGGCACACAGAATTGCAGAGCATAAAGATGTACAGTTACCACTTATGGTATGCCAAGATGGCTTCATAACTTCACATTCAATTGAGAATATAGAACTTATTGAAGACGAAAAAGTAAAAGAATTTATACGGAACATATAAACCAGAGCATTATTTATTAAATGATAAAGAACCAATATCAATGGGACCACTTGATATACAGCCTTATTTGTTTGAACACAAATATCAACAAGCAAATGCAATGAGAGCAGCAAAAGATGTTATACTTGAAGTATCAAAAGCATTTGAAAAAATGACTGGCAGAAAATATTCATTCTTTGAAGAATATAAAATGGAAGATGCAGAAATTGTAATTGTTTGTATGAATTCAACAGCAGGAACAACGAAATTTGTTGTAGATGGATTAAGAGAAAAAGGAATAAAAGCTGGACTACTAAAAATTAGAATGTTTAGACCATTCCCAGCAGAGGAAATATCAAAAGCATTATCAAAAGCAAAAGCAATAGCTATTTTAGACAAAGCAGATAGTGTAAATGGAGCAGGGGGAGCGCTTTATACAGATGTAACCTCAGCGATGTTTACAAATGGAATAAGTATACCTTCTGTAAACTATGTATATGGAATAGGCGGAAGAGATACAACATCTTATGATATAGAAGGTGTGTACAACGACTTAACAGAGATTGTAAAAGCAGGAAAAGTTGAAAATCCATATAGATATTTTGGTTTAAGGAGGGAGAAATAATGGCATATAATGTAAAAGAAATAGTAGCAGAAAAACCTTCAAGATTTGCAGCAGGACATAGAATGTGTGCAGGATGTGGTGCTCCACCAGTTGCAAGAATGGTTTTAAGAGCATTAAAACCAGAAGACCATGCAGTAGTATGTGGTGCGACAGGATGTATGGAGGTATCAACATTCATGTATCCATATACCTCTTGGACAGATTCATTTATACATACAGCATTTGAATGCGCGGGAGCAACACTTTCAGGAGTAGAAGCTGCATATAAATCAATGAAGGCTCAAGGAAAATTGCCAGAAGATAAAGATACAAAATTTATCGCCTTTGGAGGAGACGGAGGAACATATGACATAGGACTTCAGAGTTTATCAGGAGCAATGGAGAGAGGACACGACATGGTATATGTTTGCTATGATAATGGAGCATATATGAATACAGGAATACAACGTTCTTCAGCAACACCACATTTTGCAGATACAACAACATCTCCAGCAGGAACAAAAGTCCCAGGAAAAATGCAACCAAGAAAAGATTTGACAGAAGTAATCGCAAACCATCATATACCATATGTAGCACAAAGTATAGCGACAGCAAACTTCAAGGATTTATATGAAAAATCAGAAAAAGCAATTTACACAAAAGGCGCAGCCTTCTTAAATGTCCTAGCACCATGCCCAAGAGGATGGGGATATGCGACAGAGGATTTAATGCAAATAAATAAATTAGCAGTAGATACCTGCTACTGGCCACTATATGAGGTAGAGGATGGTAAATATAAAATAAACTATAAACCAGCAAAGAAGCTTCCAATAGAGGAATTCCTAAAACCACAAAGAAGATTTAAACATCTATTTAAGCCAGGAAACGAATGGATGATAGAAGAATTCCAAAAAGAATTAGACGAAAGATGGGAAATGTTACTTAAACTAGAAGAAGCAACAAATAGAGAATAATCATTATATAAATGAAAAAAGTCCATTTGCAAAAATGGGCTTTTTGTTATATAATGTCAAAAAAGAGAAAATTACGCATAAAGAAATTATAAGGCAGGGGGAGGTAATATGCCAGAATTTGTCCACTTACATGTCCACAGTGAATTTAGCTTGCTAGATGGAGCAAATAGAATAAAAGACTTGCCAGTTAGAGCAAAAGAACTTGGAATGAAAGCAATTGCGATAACAGATCATGGTGTTATGTATGGAACAATTGACTTTTATAAGGCTTGTAAAAAAGAAGGAATAAAGCCAATAATAGGGTGTGAAGTATATGTTGCGCCAAGAAGTAGATTTGATAAAGATGGTGCTATTGATAAAGAATATAGCCACTTAATTTTACTTGCAAAAGATAATCAAGGATATAAAAATTTAAGCAAGCTAGTATCAATAGGCTTCACAGATGGATATTATTATAAACCACGTATAGATTTAGAAGTTCTTGAAAAATATCATGAAGGACTAATTGCATTAAGTGCATGTTTAGCAGGAAGCGTAAATAAAGCAATACTCGAAGGAAATATGGAAAAGGCAGAAAAAACAGCCCAGTGGTTTAAGGATATATTCAAAGAAGATTACTATTTAGAACTTCAAAATAATGGGATAAAAGAGCAGGTACTTGCAAACCAAAAATTAATAGAAATAGGGAGAAAGCTTAATATACCATTAGTTGCAACAAATGATGCACATTATTTAAAAAAGGAAGATGCATATAACCATGAGGTTCTTCTATGCATACAAACAGGAAAAAAGATGGCAGACGAGGACAGAATGAGATTTGAGACAGACGAGTTATATATAAAAAGTCCAGAGGAAATGGCAGATTATTTTTCAAATATTCCAGAGGTTATTGAAAACACTGTAAAAATAGCGGAAAAATGTAATGTGGAATTTGAATTTGGACATACAATATTGCCAAATTATGATGTGCCAGAAGAGTTCAAAACACATGAAGAATATTTAAGAAAGCTATGCCAAGATGGGATAAAAAATAGATATGGACAAAATCCGCCTAAAGAAATATTAGATAGAATGGAATTTGAACTTTCAGTAATAGAAAAAATGGGATATGTAGAC